>NZ_JBNFMU010000226.1:0-56487 GCF_049942315.1 Pseudomonas wayambapalatensis | reverse complement strand
CTAGGCTCTGTCTGAAATCCCAAGAAACTGAAATGTGGCCTCGGAACAGCCTGGGTTCTGTACAGTCGCCGGCCATCTACGGAAAGGAATTCTGTGATGGCAAAGCGTTATGAACTCTCGGATGAAGCATGGGCAGTGGTCGCCGACCTCTTTACGGCGGCCCACGTCAGGGGCAGGCCCCGCAGCAGTGATCGCTTGATGCTCGATGGTGTGCTCTGGGCTCCTCTGCTCAGGAGCAGCCTGGCGAGATATGCCCGAGCGCTTCGGATCTTGGGCGACGGTCTATCACCGCTTCCGACTCTGGCGAAACCGCGGAACATTCGATCAGATGCTCAGACGATTGCACCTCAGACTCAATGACAAAGGCTTGATCGATCCCCACACCTGGATGATTGATTCGACCGCTGTTCGAGCAACCCGTGCTTCATCTGGAGCGCGGAAAAAAGGGGGGCTGACGAGCCTGCCGATCACGCTCTAGGCCGCAGTCGCGGCGGCCTGACAACCAAAATCCATATGCTCTGCGACGCCAACGGGATACCGTTGCGCTTCCTTCTCTCTGGCGGCCAAGCCAGCGACATCAGCTATGCCCAGCCGTTGCTTGATGATGTCAGCATCCCGACAAATCAGCGTGGTCGTCCACGCAAACGATGCAAATGGTTGCTGGCTGACAAAGGCTACGACGCCGAGGCCTTGCGCCGTTACTGCGATCGATATCGGATGCAGCCGGTCATTCCACTACGCTCAATGAAACGCAAGCCCAAACCCGGCTTGCCGAGACTGTTTGATCGCCCCAAATATCGACAGCGCAACATCATCGAACGCATGTTCGGCTGGCTAAAAGAGAACCGCCGAATCGTCACGCGCTTCGACAAGCTCGCAAAAAGTTATGCCGCAATGGTTTCGCTGGCTTGCGTCATGCGGTGTATGCGACGGCTTTTTTCAGACAGAGCCTAGGTGGCGTTCATGTTGATAGGGGAATTGTTTTTCGGATGCTGCAAGAGCCAGGACAAGCTTCAAGGGGGTGACGAGTATGATGTACTTTACGGAAGTTTAATTGCTGATGCCTGGGTTATAGGATGTGAGTAAGCTGGCTTTAGATTGATCCCATTAATCGTGATGCTTTTCATTCCCTCGAAACTTTTTTGGCAGAGTGAAGCCATTTACCGCTCATGCTACCCCCGACTCCAACAGCCCACCGGTACCTCATTCACCAACCACACACCATTGTCCGCTTGGTAGAAACGCGCGCCAGCTTCGCGCATCTTCGATGTATTTATCACCAGCAATACGGGTTCTCCGTAGCGTCTACCCACGCCCAGCGCCGTTTCTGGGTCTTCACTCAGGTGCACATGGTGGCGAGAACCGGCAACCAGACCCTGTACCTCGATGGACGCCATGAAACGGCTGGCGGTTCCGTGGTAGAGCAGGGCGGGTGGGGTCTTTTCGACATGTTGGAGGGCGACCTGAGTCGTGCTGTGGCCTTGGGCGGCGCGGATATATCGCGCATCGTCCGAAAGGGTGAAGCGCTTCTTGTCGTTGGTTTCAACCACGTCGTGCAGGGCGGCGCGGTCAAAACTGCGTTCTTGCTCAGCGGCATTACGCAATAGTGTATCCACCTCGGCCCAACCTTCGCGGTCCAAGGTCAAGCCGATGGAGTGCGGAGCATGGCGTAGCACATAGCTGAGATACTTACTGAGTTCGTCGCGTTGTTTCTTGTTCAAGGCAATGATCCTTTTGTCTTAATCCTTTTTTTAGCGCGGTGATTGTGATCCCTAACATGCCGCTGCTCAAGTAGTGCCGCTCGCTTGACGGCCACCACGCACGCCTTTAATGTCCCGGCGCGTCCATCCGGGCAAACCTCAAAAGGAGTTGTAATGAACACGATGTCATTGTGCGCCGGTGCCTTGCTCGGGCTTTTCATGGTCGGTTGCGCGGTGCAGGACAAGCTCGACACCAGTCGCCTGACCCGTTTCGATGAGTACCACGCCAACCTTGAGGCCAATGGTGCGCGCTATACCCTCGATGCCTACATCATTCCGTTCTACCAGCCGTTTTTCATCACCGTCGAACGTGACGATGGCAAGCCGATGGAGCTCACCGAAGCGGCTGCGGTCGCCCAGCCGTACATCGTACCGCGGGGCTGCACTCAGCCTGCCGTGCGGCGCCCTGATCTGGACCGCAGCAATGCGGCCAAGACCCAATGGATCGTTGGCATCGAATGCTAACGCCAGTGGCAGCGCCATTCCCGAAGCGACGTAACAAATGGTCAAAGCCTTGCTGACACTGGGGGGCTCCAGGCTTTCATTCTGCGATCCAGATTTCGGGTAGCTATGTTTACGACTGTCCGCGTTGCTGTGCCAGAGGATGCGAGCCTCTTACTCTCAATCGAGCGTTCTGCCGCGCAAGCCTTTCGTGTGTTTGAAGGGTTAAGCTGGCTCGCTGATTCTCTTCCTATGCCGGTTGAACGGCATCTTGAGCTCATCGAGCGCTCGACGTGCTGGGTGGCCATCGATGCTGAAAATCGTCCGCAAGGATTTCTCAGTGCCGATATCTACGGTACAGACCTTCATATCCATGAACTTTCCGTTCGACACACCCTGCAAGGGCAGGGCATAGGGCGACAGCTCGTTCAAGCGGCGCAGGCTTATGTTGAGATCAATGAGCTGCATGCGCTGACTCTCACAACCTTCAAAGACGTACCGTGGAATGCTCCGTTCTACGCTCGTCTCGGTTTTCAGATTGAATCCGACCAATGCGTCGATGAAAGGCTGTCAACACTGTTGAATGAAGAGTATGAACACGGATTTCCCGTGGGAAGCAGGTGTGCAATGGTCTGGAGAGCGGGCTAGCAATGTTGAAGAGTGGCACTGGGAGCGGTGGTGTTTCGAAGGCTCAGTCCACCCACCGCCACAGCGGCTCATCCAGCAACCCGACCCCACGCAACTGCGTCTGCCCCTGATCCTTCTCAAGCTCCAGCACATTGCACCCCTCACACGCGGTCAGCGCGTCGATCAGCGGCCTGCTATGCGACACCACCCACACCTGGCTGCGTTGCGAGGCGCGGATGATCAAGCGCGCCAGCGCTGGCAGCAGGTCGGCATGCAGGCTGGTTTCCGGTTCGTTGAGCACCATCAGTGACGGTGGTCGAGGCGTCAGCAGGGCCGCGACCAGCAACAGGTAACGCAAGGTGCCGTCCGACAGCTCCGTCCCGCCCAGCGGGCGCAACAGCCCGTGCTGGTGAAGCCTTACGCTGAACAGCCCGCCGGGTGGTGCATCGATCTCCAGGCGGCTGCCGGGAAATGCGTCATCCAGCGCGGCAACCAGGTCTTCGACGTCACCAATCTCGATGATGGTCTGCAGTGCCGAGGCGAGGTTGCGGCCGTCGTGGTGCAGTACGGGCGAGCGGGTGCCTAGCTGTGGCTGGCGACAGGGGGCGTCGCGGTCGATGCGGAAGTGATCGTAGAAGCGCCAGCTGTTGATGAACGCGCGCAGCTCGCCGATCTCTGGGG
The DNA here is from genome assembly GCF_049942315.1 of Pseudomonas wayambapalatensis. Lineage (NCBI taxonomy): Bacteria > Pseudomonadati > Pseudomonadota > Gammaproteobacteria > Pseudomonadales > Pseudomonadaceae > Pseudomonas > Pseudomonas wayambapalatensis. The sequence goes on along the minus strand of NZ_JBNFMU010000226.1, from coordinate 52,978 downwards.
CCTGGCGGGGGCGGCCGACGATGTTGAAGAAGCTTTCGCTGCTGTCGGCATGCTGGTCGAGTACGGACCAGCTGTTGCCTTCGCGGGCACGTACCAGGGCGTTCTTGCGCTCGACCAGCAGGGAGGAGGGGCGGTAGGCGCCGGCGCCCCAGATGGCTTCGCACTTGATCTCGGGGTCGAGCATGAAGGCGCTCGGGTAGGGCAGCGGGATGGGTAGGCCCAGGGAGATGGCGAAGCCGAAATCCTCGGTGGCGAAGCCCAGGCGCAGGCGTCTGACGTCGGTCGGGTGCTGGCCTTGGATGGGCACTTCGCCGCGCTTCATGCGGGCGCTGGTTTCCGGGCCGGCCCACCAGGTCGAGTCGAGGCCGCCTTCGCGGGCGAGGGCTTCGATCACGCCGCCTTGGGCGGTTTCGGCCAGCAGGCGCAGGGCTTTGTACAGGTTGGATTTGCCGCTGCCGTTTGCACCAGTCACCAGGTTGAGTTGGCCTAGCGGCATGACGAGGTGCTTTATCGAGCGGTAGTTGCCGATGGCGAGGGTGGTGAGCATGCGGGGCGTCCTGGCTTGGGCATGAGGGGCGATTGTCACCGATGCTGGGTGGGGTTGCCAGCCGCCGGGTGGCGGTGATGTGAATCCGTTTGTATCGGTTGTGGGGGACGGCACCGGCTTTGCCGGTGATCGCGGGACGAGCCCGCTCCTACAGGGATCGTCATCTGCGGGAGCGGATCGCGCCTGTGCCATTCGTCTCAGGCGCCTGGCTCGTGCGCCAGACGTTTGAGCAACGCCTGCGCCGCTGCTTCGGACGAAGCGGGATTCTGGCCGGTAATCAGGTGGCCATCTTCGACCACGTAGCTCGCCCAATCAGCTGCCTTTGAGTACTCACCGCCGTTGGCCTTGAGCATATCCTCCACCAGAAACGGCACCACATCGGTCAACCCGACAGCTTCTTCCTCGCTGTTGGTAAAACCGGTGACGCGCTTGCCTTTCACAACCGGCTGGCCGTCCGCTGCCTTGACCTGCTTGAGCACGCCCGGCGCATGACAAACCGCAGCGATGGGTTTGTTCGAGGCGTACAGGGCTTCGAGCAAGGTGATCGAATCCTTGTCCTCGGCCAAGTCCCACAGCGGCCCATGACCACCTGGATAGAACACGGCGTCGAAGTCGTAAGGGTCGATTTCTCCCAACGGAATTGTGTCGGCCAGGGCCATCTGCGCCTTTGTGTCTTGCTGGAAGCGGCGCGTGGCGTCGGTCTGGGCGTCGGGCTCGTCGCTCTTCGGGTCCAGCGGTGGTTGGCCGCCTTTGGGTGAGGCGAGGGTGATCTGTGCGCCTGCGTCGATGAACACGTAGTAAGGGGCGGCAAATTCCTCCAGCCAGAAGCCGGTTTTCTTGCCGGTGTTACCGAGCTGGTCGTGGGATGTCAGCACCATCAGGATCTTTTTCATACGGAACATGCCTCCGGGTCTTCATGGGCAGCGCGCCTTTCGCCCTGCGTTAGTGTGGGAGGCCCAGGACTGGCAGATGTTCCATTGGGTGATTTTCACAACGTTTCACAGGTACGCTATGGCCAGACGCAAGGCCCAGCGGACATGTGCTCGTTGGGTGGCTCCTTCGCGTTCGACGACACCGATCCGGCGTTACTGATAGCCCTGCTGCCCACCGTCGTGCATGTCAGGAGCTCGGTGCGCTTGTCGCAGTTGGTGCAGATGGTCAGCGAGGAGTCCGTGGAGCAGAAGCCAGGCAGCGAGTTCGCCTTGTCGCGCCTGGTCGAGTTGTTGCTGATCGAAGCCATGCGCCTGGTCGCGACCGAGAATGCCCCGGTCGAGTTGCTGCGGGGGCTGGCGGATGGGCGCCTGGCGCCGGTGCTGAATCAGTTGCACGCACGTATCGATCACCCTTGGAGTGTCGATCAGTTGGCGAGCATTGCCGCGCTCTCCCGCTCGGCGTTCTTCGAGCGCTTCACGCGAACGGTGGGCGTGGCGCCAATGGCGCATCTGCTGGCCTGGCGCATGGAGGTCGCCAAGCAGTTGCTCAGGGCCCGGCAGTTGTCTGTCGCCGAGATCGCCGAGTGGGTGGGCTACGGTTCGGCCAGCGCGTTCAGCGTGGCGTTCAGCAAGCATGTCGGACAATCGCCCAGCCGTTTCCGGTTGCCTGAACAGATCAGATAAGCGAGGTGGAAAGGGACGAATGTGCACAAATATCGTGAAACTTCCTATTGTCGCGTAGGGTATTTCTTGGGATCACGTTTCCCTGGGTTGCGCTGTTGTGCAGGCCCGTCTGGCCTTCTAATCTGCCCGTGCCCGCCGCATTTCATCTTCACGCTTTCAGCTTACGGGCAGAGACTCACGCCGGGTTCGCGTGGGTCGGGCTACAGGCGTGCGGGAGAGATGCGGCGGGCACTTTTCAATCCAGCGCTGGAAGCGCTACCGATTCTCGATGGGGGACGCATGGATAACGACGATCAATCGAACAGGAACGCTGGCCTGAAAGTGGTCAGCGCAGTACCGCGCATCCGCCGCCCACCGCGGTTGGCCTGGGTGCAGGCGATACCCGGGCTGCCGCCCAAGGAAACGCTGATGGAGGTTTCGAGCATGCTGGGGTGCGTGACCGAACTCACCCATCGCGCCCTCAACACGCCGCGCGACGCCGAGCCCCTGATGCGTGCCATGTATTACCTGAGTGGCATGAGCAAGGCGATGATCGACGGGCAACTGGCGATCGTTCGCGGGGAGGTAGCGGTCGATAAAGGGAGTGACACCTAGGGGCTTTCGTCGCGAGCGCTATCAAACCCAGCATTGGATGCAGGGTGCATCGCACAGGCCCGAGCTGGGAACTATCGCCCGCAGGCGTGATAGATTCCCGGGCTTTGTGTTACAGACCATGGACAGGCGAGTGAAATGAGCAATACCCCGCAACCTACTCCCCGTGCACATCGTGTGCGCCCGACCTTCGCCCAGGTATTTCGCAAGAATCTCAAGCGTGTGCTTGAGCACTGGACACCCTTCACCGTGACGCTGGTCTTCTTCGGGACCTTCCTCGGCAGCCTCAGCCTCTACATCTATACCCGCGCCATCGGTCGCGCCGACCTGTTCATGTCGGCGCTGGATTCCAAGTCGTCACTCGCCGCCTGGATGTTCGTGGTCGTCGCGGTGATGTTCTCCCACCTGATCATCCTGATGGGCTCGTCGTGGCTCTACGGCACGGCGGTATCGCTGTTCGGCAGGGTGCGCTGGCTCACCCGCCATGTCGCGCTGTGGCTGGTGATTCCGTTGGCGGTGGGCTACGCCGCCTTCATCGTCCTGGGCTTCTTCTACCACCGAATGCTTGGCTCCGGCGTTGCCATGCTGTTGATCTCGGCAGCCACCTTGCTGGCGTTTGCCGCGCTGTTCTTCTCCCGGTCGTTCAGGTCGTTGTTCGTTCTCGCGGCGCCGAAGAACAAGGGCAAGGCCGATCGCTGGTTTCTCGGGATCTTTCTTTCGTTCACCCTGGTGTTCGCCGTCATCGCCAGTTCGTTGTCGATGCTGTTGATCATCGACACCTACGTCGGGCGGGATAACGAGGCGGCGGTGTCGTTCGTGGCAGGCTTTTCACTGTTCACGCTGCTGATGAGCCTGCTGCCTTCGATGTTGTACTTCGTGTTCAAAGGCGATATCTACCGCAAAGTCGCCGCAGGCATCGGCGGCGCCCTGCTGTTCTTCGTGATCTTCCTCACCACCGCCAAGGGCGCGATGTCGAGCATCACCTATTCGGTGGCCGGCAGCCTGGAAGTACGCCAGGGTTTCTCCCAGCGCTACGTGCTCGATCGCCAGGTGACACTGGCCGATATCGATCCGCTGCTCTGGCACAGCCGTCTGCGTCACGATGGCAAGGTGCAGGTCAGGGCCTACCAGCTGTTCGCCTTCGGTGACCTGCTGTTGCTGTGCCCGCACAGTTTGCTCGGGGCCAGGCTTCACCAACTGCCTGACTACACCCGCCTGTGCATCTTCACCCGCAGCAGCCAGGTGGAGCGCTTGCCGCCGCTGCTGTTGCCAATCGTGCAGCGCGAGCCGCAACGGGCGCAGTGGCAAGAGGCGGCGGACCGGCGAATGGGCTGGCAGCAAATACGTGGGCAAATGCTGCAGGACAAGCGCTAGGCATGCGGCCTTTATCGGCCTGTCGCCTGTTCACTCGTAGCTTCGCCAGTGCCCTGAGTCATTACCTCCTGCACTGGCTGGCTGGCGACGTTGCGGTTGGCCACCCCGAACGGCACATGCACCATCGGCAGGTTACCCGCCGCCGAGAACAGGTGGCTGCGCTGGTCATCGAAGAACATGTGCGGCTTGAGAATGGACAGCACGCGGCCCTTCTCCATCCCGCCCAGAAAGAACGATTCATCTGGCGAAACGCCCCAGTTTTTCAAGGTGGTCACCACGCGCTCATGGGACGGTGCGTTGCGCGCGGTAACGATGGCAATGCGCAGGATGCGCTTGTAGTCAGGGTCTTGCGCAAGCTTCTGGTCTTCCAGGGTGCGGATGTGCGAGAGCTTGCGGTACAGGTCTGCCAGCGGTCCCGGCTGATGCGGGATAGCCTTGCGGGCGAACTCGTGGGCCTGGAAGTCGTGGAGGTTGTTGTGCTGCTTGTAGACCGTCTCGGCTTCGTCGTCGGCGATCACGCCGTCGAAGTCGAAGGCTACGCGCAGTTCGGTGTCGATCTCGTCGTCGTAGATGCGTGTGGGCAGCACCAGGCCGGCCGGATAGTCGGCGTCGATGGCGCGCTGCACGTCTTCTTCGTTGGCGCTGAGAAACAGCGACGCGTTGAACGCCGGGATGTATTCGTAGGGCGAGCGGCCAGACATGAATGCCGCGCGGGTGATGTCCAGACCGTAATGCGTGATCGAGCGAAAGACCCGCAGCCCGGTTTCGGGCGAGTTGCGCGACAGCAGCACCACTTCCACCGGCAGTTGCCCGGGGAAGGCCTTGTTGATGCTCAGGAAACGGCGGATGAACGGGAAGGCCACGCCCCGGGGGAACGGATTGTCGAGGTTCGCTTCATGATGCTGGCGATAGGCTTCGACGCCTTCGCTTTGATAGATGTCGTCGGATTCAGCGAGGTCGAACAGCGCACTGGAGGCAACGCCGACGACAAGTTTCTGTTCGATGGGGTAGGGCATGGAGAAGTCCTGAACCGAGAGGTATCACCGAGACCTGGCGCGGTGCGGCCATGATTGTACTGCCAAGGAAGGATAGCCGTGATGCTCAAGGTGTTCGTCGGCACAAAGCGCTGGAAATCCCCGGCGTGCTGGCGCAAGTCCGCCACCCAAAGGTGCACGCGTGCGTCAAAATGAGATATAAAGCCCACAAAATTTTCCAGAAATCAATTAATTATGTGCACATAGCACATGAACGGATATCGCTAGAGCCCAATTCCCAGCCTGATCATCGTCTACCCTGAATCCGGCCCAGTTATTGCTCCGCCAGCGCCAACCCCCTAACACTGGAACACTATAAAAATGAGCTCACCCGGCGAATTCCCCCTGACCGAAGCCCCCCAGCACGCCCGCAAGGGCCTGCTGCCGATTGCCATGGTCCTGTTCAGCTTCACCTTCTTCACCGGCACCATGTTCGCTGGCGGCAAGCTGGGCATGGCCTTCAATTTCGTCGACATGCTGTGGATCGCCACCATCGGCAACACCTTGCTGGCGATCTATGCGGCAACGCTGGCTTTCATCGCCTCGCGCAGTGGCCTCAACACGGTGCTGATGGGTCGTTTCTGTTTTGGTGAGTCGGGCAGTCGGCTCTCCGATTTCCTGCTGGGCTTCGCGGAACTGGGCTGGTACGCCTGGGGCACGGCGACGGTGGCGATCGTGCTGGTCAAGCTGCTGGGGCTGTCCGAAGGCCTGACCATCCCCCTGATGGTGTTGTTCGGGCTGGGTTTCAGCATCACCGCGATCATTGGCTTCAAGGGGCTGGACTGGCTGTCGCGGCTGTCGGTACCGCTGATGTTCGTGCTGCTGGTGATTTCGATGGTCATCGCCACCCGCTATGTGGGTGGCTTCGAAGGGCTGATGGCCGTGGTGCCGCACGAGACGATGAGCTTCTCGGCAGCGGTGACCATGGTCTTCGGCACCTTCGCCAGCGGCGCGACCCAGGCCACCAATTGGACCCGCCTGTCGCGCAGTGGCCGGGTGGCGGTCACGGCCAGCGTGGTGGCGTTCCTGGTGGGCAACGGCCTGATGGTAGTGGCAGGCGCCTGGTGCGCGATGGTCTACCAGCAGGCCGACATCGTCGAAGTGATGATGCTGCAGGGCCTGTCGTTCGCGGCGGTGGTGATGCTGTGCCTGAACCTCTGGACCATTCAGGGCCCGACCATCTACAACGTGGCCGCGGCGACCTGCCACCTGGTGCGCAGCGAGCGTCGTCGTACTGCGACGCTGGTGGCGGCCGGCGTGGGCATCGTGCTGGCGATCGGTGGCATGTATGAATGGCTGATCCCGTTCCTGGTGCTGCTGGGCTCGATCATTCCGCCGGTCGGCGGGGTGATCATGGCCGACTTCTGGTACCGCCACCGTGGCAAGTACCCGACCCTGGCTTCGGTCAGCCTGCCACGCTACAACCGCGCCGGTCTGTTCGCCTACGCAGTGGGGGCGGTGCTGGCCTACAGTTCGCCGTGGGTCGCCCCGCTGGTGGGTATCGGTGCTTCGGCGCTGTGCTACATCGTCCTGCTTGAAGTCGGTGCGCGCGTGCGCCCCGTGGCACAGGCCAAGCCGTGAGCCTGGCACTCGATGAGTTGCTGGGGCTGCCCGGTCTCGAAGAGATGACCGTGCGAGCCGGTGCACGCAACCTGCAGCGGCGGGTGCGCTGGCCGTATGTGGCGGAGAACGAAGGCATTGCCGAATGGGTGATGGGGGGCGAGCTGGTGTTCGTCACCGGTATCAACCATCCGCGTGGCGAGGCCAACCTGCTGAGCCTGGTGGAGGATGGCGATGCTGTCGGTATTGCCGGCCTGGTGATCCTCACCGGCGGCAGCTTCATCCAGCATATTCCGGCGGCGGTGGTCGAGCGTGCCGAGCAACTGGGGCTGCCGCTGATCGAGCAGCCCTACGCCTTGAAGATGGTGGTGGTCACCCACCTGATCGGCACGGCGCTGGTGCAGATGGGGCAGGTGCGGCGCTCGCGTGACGACATCCTCGGCCAGCTGTTGACCGGCGACTACCCGACCCTGGCCATTGCCCGCCAGCGGGCTGCACACCTGCAACTGGCGCTGGACGAGCCCCGCCGTGTGGTCGCGCTGCGACTCTCGGCAGTCGATGGCCTGTTCGAGCGGCATCGACCGGAGCAGGCCGAGCGCCTGTGGCAGAACACTCGTCAGGCGCTCGAAGAACAACTGGAGGCCTGGTGTCGCACGGTCGCCGGGGCGGTCATGGCGCAATTGCCGGGTGACCTCTTCGTGCTGCTGTTGGCCGACGCCCCGGACTTGCGCCCAGCGCTCGCCGCCTTGTATCGGCAGCTGTCCGAGGTGACTGGCGAGATGGCGCTGTTCATGGGCCTGTCGTGCCTGGCCGAAGACTGCGCCCACTACCGCCAGGCCCTGGGAGAAGCGCGCCAGGCCCTCGAAGTGGCGCAGAACATGCGCCCGGCAACCGGCCTGTGCGATTTCAGCGAACTGGGTGTGTTGCGCCTGTTGCAGGGGATTACCGACCGTTCGCTGATCGACAACTTCGTTGCCCAGACCCTCGGCCCGCTGATCGAGACCGGGCGCAAGCATCCCTACGCTCTGGTGCACACCCTCGATGTGCTGCTCAAGGAAAACGGCAACGGCGCCCAGGCCGCGCAACGCCTGGGGGTGCACCGCAACACCATCATCCAGCGTATTCAACGCATCGAGCAGTTGAGCGGACAGTCGCTCGATGACACGCTTTTCCGCATGAACGCTTCCGTCGCGCTGCTGATCTGGCGCATGAGCGAAAGCCAAGGCAAGGAGTAACCCCATGAACATCATCAACGCCCGCCTGCGTGGCAAGACCGGCCTGTTCCGGATCGAGCTCGATGGCGATCGCATTGCCGCCATCGAACCCCAGGATGCGGCCGTCGCACCGGGCAACGCCGAGGACATCGACGCGGCGCAGAACCTGGTGATCCCGCCCTTCATCGAACCGCATATCCACCTCGATGCCACTCTGACTGCCGGCGAGCCGCGCTGGAACATGAGCGGCACGCTGTTCGAGGGGATCGAGTGCTGGGCCGAGCGCAAGGCCATTACCACCCACGAGGACATCAAGGCCCGTGCCAAGAAGACCATCGGCGCCTTGGTCGATCACGGCATCCAGCACGTGCGCACCCACGTCGATGTCACCGACCCGACGCTGGTCGCGCTCAAGGCGATGGTCGAGGTGCGTGAAGAGGTCCGCCACCTGGTCGACCTGCAGATCGTCGCCTTCCCTCAGGAGGGGATCGAATCGTACGCCAACGGTCGCGCCCTGATGACAGAAGCCGTCGCTCTGGGCGCCGATGTGGTCGGTGGCATCCCTCACTTCGAGAACACCCGTGACCAGGGCGTGTCGTCGGTGAAGTTCCTGATGGACCTGGCCGAACGTACCGGCTGCCTGGTGGACGTGCACTGCGACGAGACTGACGACCCGCAGTCGCGTTTCCTCGAAGTGCTGGCCGAAGAGGCGCGGGTGCGCAACATGGGCGAGCGCGTTACCGCCAGCCACACCGTGGCCATGGGCTCCTACGACAACGCCTACTGCTACAAGCTGTTCCGCCTGCTGAAGATGTCGGGTATCAACTTCGTGTCGTGCCCGACCGAGAGCATCCACCTGCAGGGGCGGTTCGACAGCTTCCCCAAACGTCGCGGCGTGACCCGGGTGGCAGAGCTCGATCGTGCAGGCATGAACGTGTGCTTCGGCCAGGACTCGATCGTCGATCCGTGGTACCCGCTGGGTAACGGCAACATCCTGCGCATTCTCGAAGCGGGCCTGCACATCTGCCACATGCTCGGCTATGAAGACTTGCAGCGGGCGCTGGACCTGATCACCGACAACAGCGCGCGTACCCTGAACCTGGGCGAGCGCTACGGCATTGAAGTGGGGCGCCCGGCGAATCTGCTGGTGCTGTCGGCGCCGGATGACTACGAGATGATTCGCAGCCAGGGCCATGCGCTGGTTTCGGTACGGGGCGGCAAGGTGTTGATGCGCCGTACCCCGGCACAGATCGAGCGATTCGCCTGAAGCGCTGTGTGGGGGCAACGGTTTGGTTGCCCCCACATATCACTGTTCACCCACCGCCTGCGGCAGGTGCCCGAGCGGCAGGCCAGTCTGCTCCTTCACCGTGGTGATCGCAAAGTTGCTGCGGATATCCGTCACCCCCGGCACCTTGAGCAGCGCCTCCATCAGGAACCGCTCATAGGCCCGTAGGTCCGGCACCACCACCTGCAACAGAAAATCCGACTCCCCCGACACCAGGTGGCACGACACCACTTCGCTCAACGCCGAGACCGCCTGGCGAAAGGCGACAGACGATGCTTCGGTGTGCCGCTCCACCTTCACGCCAACGAATACTGTCAACCCCAGCCCCACGCCATCGCGGTCGATCTGTGCCTGATAGCCACGAATGATTCCGGCTTCCTCCAGCAGACGTACGCGGCGCAGGCAAGGGGAGGGCGACAGGCCGACTTCCTCGGCCAATTGCACGTTGGTCAGGCGTCCGTCGCGCTGCGTTGTTCTGCTCGTGTCGATGCTGGCGGTGACCATGCTCACCTACCTGGGCACCGGTGTGGTGACATCGGCGATGCTGCCCTGGTTCGGTGTGGTGGCCCTGGCCATGCTGATCCCCACGGTACTGGGCGCGCGGGTCTACCTAGGTATCAGCGAGGCGGCGTTTCGCCGGCTGGTGCTGGGGCTGCTGACCTTGTCGGGGATAGCCATGCTGGTGGCGTCGGTGCCGGTGTTGCTGGGGCGCTGAACGCTTGCCTATGGGCGCTTTACTTGGCACGCTTGGCCCCGGTCTTCAACCGCACACGCCGCGATACAAGGAACCGCCAAGGTGAGTTGGGAAAAAGTCGGGAAAGCCCTCGCGGGCCTGCTGGTCATCGTCGTCGCTGTCGTCGTGTTGTATGCGTCGCTCAAGGATGATCGTGGCCTGAAGGCCTATGTCGCCTACGAGGCCCTGACCTACCCCAGCCAGTTCAACGAGCGCATCGGCCAGGCCCGTGAGCAACTCAAGTACGAACGCCTGTTCGCGGGTGTCGAGGCGTTGGCCAAGGGTGCGTTGAGTCGTGACCAGGTCGAGGCACTGGTGGCCCAGGCGCAGACGCCTTACATGCAGTTGTTCGCCAAGCCCTTCGAGGCGGGGCTGGTGGACCATCGTACCGGGCTGTTCATCACCTTGCGCAACACTCGCGACACGCCGCTCAAGCAGGTGCACATCCGCCTGCCGGCCAAGGGCCTGGTGCAGGTGCGCGATGACGCCGGGGACGACAGCATTCCCGAGAACGCCACCAACATCATCGAAATCCCGTCCATCGAGGCGGGTGGGGTGTGTCGGGTGTGGGTGTACTTCGATGCCGACTTCCCGCAGATCACCCAGGGCGGCATCAGTATCGTGCATGCCGAGGGGCCGGCGGATATCCAGGTGATACGCCAGGTCAGCGGTTTCCAGGCGCTGATGGCCCGTTATGGCCAAGTGCTGAGCGGCCTCGTGGTGGCGCTGGGCACCCTGGTGCTGGGGCTGACCTGGGTCCTCCTGCGTCAGCGCCGTCGTTTGCGGCGGTTGCGCAACTGCTGAAATCGGGGAGTGCCTCGTCCACCAGTTCGATCCAGTGCCGCACCGGCGTTCGCCCGGCACTGTCGAGGTGGGACTGACAACCGATGTTGGCGGTGACGATCACCTCGGGATTACCGCTTTCCAGCGCATTCAGGCGGTTGTCGCGCAGCTGCTGCGCCAATGCGGGTTGGGTCAGTGAATAGGTGCCCGCCGAGCCGCAGCACAGATGGCCGTCGGGCACCGGGGTCAGGTTGAACCCCAGGCGTTCGAGCACTCCCTCCACGGCTCCCCCGAGCTTCTGTGCATGCTGCAACGTGCATGGGCAATGGACGGCCAGACGCTGCTCGGCTTTGATATCCAGGTGCTCCAGCGGCGCATCGCGCAACACCTCCACCAGGTCGCATGCCAGTGCGCTGACCCGCGCGGCCTTGGCAGCGTAGGCCGGGTCCGTCGCCAGCAGGTGCCCGTAGTCGCGCACGAAGGCGCCGCAGCCGCTGGCGGTCTGAACGATCGCTTCTGCGCCGTTCTCGAGGGCCGGCCACCAGGCGTCGATGTTACGCCGAGCGCGGTCAAGGCCGACGGCCTGCGCGTCGAGGTGGTAGTCCACGGCGCCACAACATCCCGCTTCACGGGCTGCGATCACCGAAATCCCCAGGCGATCCAGCACCCGCGCGGCTGCCGCGTTGGTGTTGGGCGACAGTGCCGGTTGCACGCACCCTTCGAGCATCAGCACCCGACGTGCATGTTGTACGACGGGACGTGGTTTGGGGGCACGCGCCTGGCGCGGCAGCTTGGCCTGCATCGGCTTGGGCAACAGTGGCCGAAAAGCCCTGGCTGTGCGGGTCAGGGCCTTGAACAACGCAGGCCTTGGGACGAACAGGCGCAATCCTTGGCGTGCCAGACGCTCGCCCAGAGACCGCTGCACCTGCGCGTCGACCACGGCACGACCGATGTCCAGAAGGTTGTGATAGTCCACCCCGGAAGGGCAGGTGGTTTCGCAGTTGCGGCAGCTCAGGCAGCGGTCCAGGTGGGTCTGGGTGCTGGCTGTGGCCGGTTGGCCCTCGAGTAGCAGCTTGATCTGGTAGATGCGCCCACGCGGCCCGTCCAGCTCATCGCCCAGCAACTGATAGGTCGGACAGGTGGCAGTGCAGAAGCCACAGTGCACGCAACTGCGCAGGATACGCTCGGCCTCATCGGCCCGTGGCAGGCGCTTGGCCTGTTCGCTCAGGTTGGTCTGCATGTTTGGCCCTCACAGGTCGGCATACAGGCGACCCGGGTTGAAGATACCGCTTGGGTCGAGCTGCTGCTTGAGGTTGCGCTGGTAACGTAGCAGTGGCTCGGCCAGCGGATGAAAGCTGGCGCTGTGGCAGGCATGCAGGGTGGCATGGCCGCCGAGGTGCGCGACCGCCTCACGGATTACCGCGGGCGAAGCGGCGGACTTCAGCCAACGCTGGGCGCCGCCCCAGTCGAGCAACTGTCGGCCGGCCAGGCTGAGCGATGGGCTGTTGTGCGGCAGCGACAGGCGCCACAAGGGCTCGTCACCGGCGAAGAAGGCCAGGCGCTGTTCGCGCAGGTCGTGCCAATAGCGGTTGTCCAGCAGCGTACCGCCCAGGCGCTCGGCGGCAGAGGCCACGGAGCCTTCACCGCCCTCCAGGCGCAGGTGCAGGACTTCGCCGTCATGGCAGGCAGCCGTGATCGGCAGGGCTTGCTGACCCCAGGCCGCCAGCTCATCCAGGGCTTGCCGAAGGCCCATCGTCAGGCACAGGCTCTGGCAGCTGCGCGGTCGCGGCAGGACTTTCAGCGAAACCTCGGTCAATACCCCCAGGCAGCCGAAACTGCCGGCCAGCAGGCGCGACAGGTCGTAGCCCGCGACGTTCTTCATCACCTCGCCGCCAAAGCGCAGCAGCTTGCCGTGCCCGGTGATGACGCGGGTGCCCAGCACATGGTCGCGTACCGATCCCGCCCAAGGCCGGCGCGGCCCTGCTAGCCCGGCGGCGACCATACCGCCCAGTGTGGCGCCGTCGCCCAGGTGCGGTGGTTCGAAGGGCAGCATTTGCCCGGCGCTGTGCAGTGCAGCCTCGATCTCGCGCAGCGGCGTGCCCGCGCGTGCCGTGATCACCAGCTCGGTAGGGTCGTAGCTGACGATGCCGCGATGCCTGCGGGTGTCGAGGGGCCGGCCGTTGACCGGGCGCCCGAGCATCGCCTTGCTGTCGCTGCCCTGGATGCGCAGTGGCGTGCAGTCGACCAGTGCCTGGCGCACCTGCTCCAGCAGGGCCGAGCTGTCGTCGTGATCCTGATCCATCAGAAACGCTCCAGGTCGGGGAAGGGCAACTGGCCGTGGTGCACATGCATCGCGCCGAATTCGGCGCAGCGCTGCAGGGTCGGGATGTTCTTGCCAGGATTGAGCAAACCCAGCGGATCGAAGGCGTGCTTGACCGCATGGAACAGCGTCAGCTCGTCGGCGTTGAATTGCGCGCACATCTGGTTGATCTTCTCGCGCCCGACGCCGTGCTCGCCGGTGATGCTGCCACCCACAGCCACGCACAGCTCCAGGATCTTGCCGCCGAGGGCCTCGGCACGCTCCAGCTCGCCGGGCTGGTTGGCGTCGAACAGGATCAAGGGGTGCATGTTGCCGTCGCCGGCATGGAACACGTTGGCCACGCGCAGGCCGTGCTCGCGCGACAGCTCGCCGATGCCGTGCAGCACCCCCGGCAGCGCCCGGCGCGGAATAGTGCCGTCCATGCAGTAGTAGTCGGGGGAAATGCGCCCGACCGCAGGAAAGGCGTTCTTGCGCCCGGCCCAGAAGCGCACGCGCTCAGCCTCGTCGCGCGCCAGGCGCACCTCGCTGGCGCCGGCTGCCTTGAGCACGGCCTCCACGCGCAGGCAGTCGTCCTGCACGTCAGCCTCCACGCCGTCGAGTTCGCACAGCAGGATGGCGGCGGCCTCGACCGGGTAGCCTGCGTGGATGAAGTCTTCGGCGGCCTGTAGCGACAGGTTGTCCATCATCTCAAGGCCCGCGGGAATGATGCCTGCGCCGATGATGTCGGCCACCGCACGACCGGCCTTTTCCACGCTGTCGAAACTGGCCAGCAATACCCGCGCCACCTGTGGCTTGGGCAACAGCTTGACGGTGACCTCGGTGACGATGCCCAGCAAGCCTTCGGAGCCGGTGAACAGCGCCAGCAGGTCGAAGCCAGGAGCATCCAGGGCATCGCTGCCCAGCGTCAGGTATTCGCCCTCGATGGTGAGGATTTCGACCTTGAGCAGGTTGTGCACGGTCAGGCCGTACTTCAGGCAATGCACGCCCCCTGCGTTTTCCGCGACATTGCCGCCGATCGAGCAGGCGATCTGCGAGGACGGATCTGGGGCGTAGTACAGCCCGTGCGGTGCTGCGGCCTGGGAGATGGCCAGGTTGCGCACGCCAGGCTGAACCCGGGCGAAGCGGCCTGCGGGATTGATCTCAAGGATGCGGTTGAAGCGTGCCATCACCAGCAGGATGCCCTGTTCCAGCGGCAGGGCGCCGCCCGAAAGGCCGGTCCCGGCGCCCCGGGCCACCACCGGCACCTGGTGCGCGTGGCAGATCTTCAGCAGCGCCTGGACCTGTTCCAGGCGTTGGGGCAGCACCACCAGCAGTGGCACCACGCGGTAGGCGCTGAGGCCGTCGCACTCGTAGGGGCGCAGGTCTTGTGCGGTGTGCAGGATGTCGAGGTCGGGCAGAGCACTGCGCAGGGTGTCCAGCAGCGCGGCCTTGTCGACCGTGGGCAGGGCGCCGTCCAGGCGCTCGTCGTACAGGATGTTCATGGGGCGGACTACCAGGCACTTGTCGTTGTTGTGCGGGGAAGGATAGCTACCCCTCGGCCTGGTGCACCCTTCAGTGGGCGTTCTGTGTGAGGCGAATGATCTGCCGGGCCAGATACGCACCGGTCAGGATCACCCCGAACAGGCGCAGTGTCTGCATCGCCAGCACCATGCCGACATCGGCGTGGGTTTCCACCGCGATGATCGCCATCGCATCCAGGCCGCCGGGGCTGGTGGCCAGGTACATGGACAGGAAGTCGGTGCCGGCGACCCGCGCCAACAGCCAGGCACAGCCTGCGCAGAGCAGGATCAGCACCACGGCGCCGGCGATCATGGTCGGCAGACGCTTCCACACATAGCGCACGGTCTGGCGGTCGAAGCGCAGGCCGATGTAGCAGCCGATGGCACCGTAGGCGATGGCCAGCACTTCGCTGGGCAGGCTGACGTGCAGCAGGCCCGTCAGTTGCAGCACTGCGCCAAGCATCAGCGGCATCAGCAGGGCACCAGCGGGCATCTTCGCGCCGACGGCTACGCCCACCAGCACCACGCCCAGGCCGAGCAGCAGGTTGCCCAGTTGCACGCTGTCGGCGGCCACCGGCACCTGGGCCACGTCGCTGGCAACACTGGTGGCGCCGAGCAGATGGCTGACCAGCGAGCCGATCATCACCACGCACACCACGCGCACGTATTGCATGGTCGCCACCACGCGCCCATCGGCGCCGTTGTCCTCGGCCATCGACACCATCGCCGAGGCCGCGCCGGGTGCGGTGCCCCAGGCCGCCGTGCTGCCGGGGATGTCGCCGAAGCGCACGGTACCCAGGCCGACCAGCGCGCTGAGCGCGACGGTGGCGAAGGTGGCGAACAGCATCAGTGGCCAGGCGTCGGCCAGCGAGGCGAGCACCGGCCAGGTCACCGAGTGGGCCACCAGCAGCCCGACACAGCCTTGGCCGAAACGGAACACCTGGCGATGCAGGCTTAGTTGCGCGCCGGATACACCGAAGACGATGGCCACCAGCATGGGGCCGAGAAACAGCCCGGCCGGCACGGTGAGGACGTGCAGGATCTGCCCGGCGGCGCCGGCACAAAGGATCAGCGCGAGCCATTGCAGGATCAGGGTTGGGGACGGGTTCTTTGCTGCTTGGGGGGGTAGGGCGGGGGGCAAGTCGATCTCCCTTTACGGCGAGAGCCAGAGATGGCTGACAGAGAAAATTATCGACCTGTGGATTGATCAAGTCTATTTTCTACTTTCTATGAATCCATAACTGAAATTCATCGATCATGGACCTACGTGACCTGACCTATTTCGCCACCATCGCCGAACTCGGCCACTTGGGGCGCGCCGCACAGCAACTCAACCGCAGCCAGCCGGCGCTGAGCAAAAGCATCCAGCGCCTTGAAGAATCCCTGGGCGCGCGGCTGTTCCAGCGCGACGGAAGGCGCATCAAGCTGACCGATGCCGGCGCTTTGTTGCTGGCGCGTGGCAAGCAGTTGCAGGTGAGCATCGCCGAGACCGAGCGTGAAGTACGCGACTTCGCCAGCGGCCTGGTGGGCAATATCCGCCTGGGCTGCGCGGCGAGCATGGCCGAGCACCTGCTGCCGCAACTGACCGCATCGCTGTTGGAGCGGGCGCCGGAGCTGACCTTGAAGCTGTCGATCGGCCAGGACGACATGCTCAAGGACTCGCTGCGCTCAGGCCGGCTGGACGCGATCATCTGCGGCCTGATCGTCGACGATCCGCAGTTCCGTTCCTACCCCATCCTGCAGGACGAAGCGGTGGTGGTGGCCAGCGCCGATCATCCGGTGTTCTCGGGTGAGGTGCAGTTGAAGGACCTGTGCACCTACCGCTGGGTGCTGGCGGCACCGACGGTGACGGCGCGGCGCTGGATCGACAATGTGTTCAGCAGCCATCAGTTGCCGCTGCCCGAGGTGCAGATCGAGACCAACTCGATTTCGCTGCTGCCCCGGCTGATCGCCAAGACCCGCCTGCTGAGCTTTGCCGCGCGCGAGACGCTGGAGCACGGGCTGGGCATGGCATGGTTGCGCGAAGTGCCGCTGGAGGCCACCACCATGCGCCGCACGGTTGGGGTGACTGTGCGTGCCGAAGGGTATCTGCCGCCGGCGGCGGGGGCGATGGTGGAATTGCTGAGAAATGCCGGAGATGGGTTCTTTCGCGGGGATTGATGGCTGATAGTGCGCCGCAACTCGAGACTTGCGGGGGCTTTTGTGGGCGCGGCGGTTCGGCGCCCCGACTTGCCCGCGATGGGCCGCACAGCGGCCCTGGCGATCTCAGCCTTGAACGTGCTGCTCGACCCCATCCAGCAAGGATTCGACCAGCGCCTTGCAGGCATCGAGCCCATGATCATTGCTCAGCAGCAGATCCCGACAGATGCCGGTGGCCAGTTCCATGGCGGTCTGATTTGCCGCTGAAGCGCCTTTGAGCAGGGTGGACAAGTGCACCAGCGCGTCTTCGGCCGCGACACCGGCACAGACCGCAAACAGTGCACGATGGCTACCGTAGCAGCTACCGAAATGCGCAGGCGCGGTGGTGGGTGTAGGGGGATCGGGCAAGCCTTTCGTCATTGTGTCGCTCCTTGATTCAATGGAGTCGCCACCGTTCGCTACCAAACGAAAGGGTGGCGGCTGTACGCAGGTTGGTAGACCGGGAATCAAGGAAACCGGCGCGCACGAAGGCGCCCTGCGCACAGCCACCGTCGAACGCAACAGCAGGTACAAAAACCAACTGAAAGTTAGAGCGGGCGCTTGTGCGCCTTGATTGATCGCGGGCTACCAAACCCGACTGCTGGACTTACAGCAGCGCGCAGAGGTTACCGGTCCGAGGGAAGCGTTTCAAGGCGGGGCCACCTCCAGATACATTTCAGGGGGCTCACTCACATGGGCAACAACCGATCCTGGATCACTTCCTTCATCACCAGCGTCGAGCTCAGCCGTTTCACATTGGGAATGCTGGTCAGCACCTCGTCATACAGCTTCTGGAACGCCGGCAGGTCCTTGGCCACCACATGCAGCAGGTAGTCCGGGTCGCCGAACAGGCGCTGTGCCTCGACGATCTGCGGCACCTCGGTCACTGCGGCCTCGAAGTCAGCCACTGGCTGGCGGGTCACCTCGCGCAGGGTGACGAACACCAGCGCCGCAAAGTTCAGGCCCACCGCCGACGGCGCCAGGCGTGCGTGGTAACCGAGGATGGCCCCAGACGCTTCCAGCGCCTTGAGCCGGCGATGGCAGGGTGAAAGGCTCAGGCCGACACGATCGGCCAGCTCGGTGACCGACAGGCGACCGTCTTTTTGCAGTTCGGCAAGGATTTTTCGATCAGTGCGATCCACGGGGGAGAATCTTCCAAGGTGTTCAAGATTGTCAGCAATATACGGAAGATAATCCCCGGGCGGAATCCGTAATCTTCCTTTCAACCAGACCCCTGAAAGGAACACCCGAAATGACCCTCAGTGTATTGGCCGCGTTCTGGGCCGTGTCGTTGCTGTTCGTCATCACCCCCGGCGCCGACTGGGCTTACGCGATCTCGGCAGGCATGCGCGGGCGTTGGGTGATGCCGGCGGTGGCCGGAATGCTGTCGGGGCATTTCATGGCCACCCTGGTGGTGGCGGCCGGGGTCGGCAGCCTGATTGCCGGGCACCCGCTGGCGCTGATGCTGCTGACCCTCGCCGGTTGCCTGTACCTGCTCTGGCTGGGCGGCAACCTGTTGCTCAAGCCGGCGGCGCCACAGGCGGGGCTGGAGCTGGCAGGGGAGACCGGTTCGCGCTGGGCGCTGCGCGGGTTCTGCGTGAGCGGGCTCAATCCGAAGGTGTTCCTGCTGTTCCTGGCCTTGTTGCCGCAATTCACCGACCCGACCTCGAGCTGGCCGTTGCCGTTGCAGATCCTGCTGCTGGGCATGGTGCACCTGTGCAGTTCGCTGGTGATCTACCTGATGGTGGGCTACGGCGCCAAGGCTGTGCTGGGCACACGGCCGCAGGCAGCGAAGATCGTCGGGCGGGTCTCCGGCGCGGTGATGATCGCGATTGCGCTGGGCTTGATGCTCGGGCAGCTTGGCTGAGCGCAGCACCTTGCACTGACGGGCGTTCCAAGGTCGGCCCCATTGCGGATACACTTTGCGCTCTCTCCGCACGCCAAGGATGCGCCCGATGCCTGAGTCCTCCCACCTGCTGGCCTTTGCCCTGATCGCACTGGGCATGGTCCTGACCCCCGGACCGAACATGGTCTACCTGATTTCCCGTTCGATCTGCCAGGGGCGGGTTGCCGGGCTGATTTCCCTGGGTGGTGTCGCCCTGGGCTTCGTGTTCTACATGCTCTGCGCGGCGCTCGGTATCACTGCGTTGGTGATGGCCGTGCCCTATGCCTATGACGCATTGCGCATCGGCGGCGCGCTGTACTTGCTGTACCTGGCCTGGCAGGCGCTCAAGCCCGGAGGACGCTCGCCGTTCCAGGTCCGCGACCTGCCGGCCGACAGCCCGCGGCGGTTGTTCATGATGGGCTTTCTGACCAACCTGCTGAACCCCAAGATCGCGGTCATGTACCTGTCGCTGATGCCGCAGTTCATCGAGCCGGGCCACGGCAGCGTGCTGCTGCAATCGCTGGTACTGGGCTCCACGCAGATCATCATCAGCGTCACGGTCAATGCGATCATCGCCCTGATGGCCGGTTCCATCGCCGTGTTTCTTGCTGGGCGCCCGCTGTGGCAACAGGCACAGCGCTGGTTGATGGGCACGGTATTGGCCGCGCTGGCGGTGCGCATGCTGGCTGAAGGGCGTCGCTGAACGCGCTGATGCACAGGCGGATGGAACATCTGCGCCGCGCGGGTTTCATATCCTCAGATACTCAATACAGTGCCTGGAAACACTGATGGTCTGCATGACATGAAATCACTACAGGACCGTGATACCGAACACGCTCGGCGCCCGGAGCCCGGCTTTCTGATCAACGGCGGCACGGTCGGCTCGCTGCTGCAGAGCCTGGAATGGACCGAATCTCCGCTTGGCGCCCCAGGCAGCTGGTCATCCGGCCTGCAGACGCTGATGGCCACCATCCTCCCGGCCAAGGCTCAGATCGTGCTGTTCTGGGGGCCCGAGTACGTGGCGCTCTACAACGATGCCTACGCCCCGACCATCGGTGCCAAGCACCCGCGTGCACTGGGGCGGCCGGCCCGCGAGCACTGGAGCGAATTGTGGGACGACCTCGAACCGTTGCTGCGCAATGTGCGTGAAACCGGCGAGACCTTCTCGGCGCGCGACCGGCCGTTCTACATCGAGCGCCGGGGCCTGGGCGAGACCGCCTATTTCGATGTCTCCTATTCGGCGGTACGCGAGGCCGATGGTAGCGTGGGTGGGGTGCTGTGCATCGTCACCGAGACCACCGAGCGCGTGCAGTTCGAGCGGCGTCAGTCGTTTCTGCTGGCGTTGGGCCGAGCGCTGCCGGAGATGGACGAACCCGAGGCGATCGAGACCTATGCCACGCGCCTGCTTGGTGAGGAGCTGGGCGCCTCCCGGGTGTTCTTCGCCGAGGACCTGGGCGATGACGAACGCTATGTCGTCGCCCGTGACTGGGTCGATGGGGTGCCGTCGCAAACGGGGGAGCACTTCTGGCGCCAACATGTCGGCTTGTTGCGTGAGCAATTGCAGGCGGGTCATGAGGTGCATGGCGACTACCCGGCTGGCGCCTCCAGGGACCTGTGCGCCAGCCTGAAGGTGCCGCTGCTGCGCGGCGGCGTGCTCGAGGCCATGCTGTGCGTCTACTTCAATCGCCCCCATGTATTCGCCGACGATGAGTGCCGGCTGGTGGAAGAGGCGGCCAAGCAGACCTGGTCGGCGATTATCCACGCCCGCGCCGAGCGGGCATTGCGCGCCAGCTCCGCACACCTGGAGGCCACGCTGGCCGAACTGATGACGCTCAATGCCACGCTGGAGGAACGGGTTGCCAGCATGCTGGCCGAGCGTGAGTCCGATCTCATGCAACTGCATGAGGCGCGCAAGATGGAGGCCGTTGGTCAACTGACCGGCGGCATTGCCCATGATTTCAACAACATGCTCACCCCGATCATCGCCTCGCTGGAGCTGATCGCCCGACGCCCGGACGACGCGGCGCGTTCGACGCGTCTGATCGAAGGCGCGCTGCAGGCGGCGGAGCGGGCACGCAGCCTGGTCGGCCGCCTGCTCAGCTTCGCTCGGCGCCAGACGCTCAAGCCCCAGCCTGTTTCCCTCGCGGCACGGGTCGGTGACATGCACGAATTGATCACGCGTTCGCTGGGTCCGACCATCGAGGTGCAGGTCGATATCGACCCGGCGCTGCCGGCGGCCGTCGTGGACCCGCATCAACTGGAGCTGGCGCTGCTCAACCTGGTGATCAACGCGCACGATGCGATGCCGGACGGTGGCAGGCTGAGGATCAGTGCGGGGCTGGACACCGCGCGGGCAGGTCGGCCGGCGGGGCCGGAGCGAGGGGCGATGGTGCGGCTGGAGGTGGCCGATAACGGCTGCGGCATGAGCGATGAGGTGCTGGCACGCTGCTGCGAGCCCTTCTATTCCACCAAGGGCACGGGCAAGGGCACCGGGCTTGGCCTGCCGATGGTGCAGGGGCTTGCGATGCAGTCTGGCGGCGGATTCGCCATTCGTTCGCAGCCGGGGCAAGGCACGACAGCGACACTGTGGCTGCCGATTACCGATGCCGATACGTTGTGTCGGGATGAAACTGCGGGTGAAGTGTCCAGGCCGACGCGCCCGGTCAGGGTATTGCTGGTGGACGATGAAGCCATCGTGCTTCAGGCCACGGCAATGCAGTTGCGTGACCTGGGGTATGAAGTGAAAGCGGTCATGAGCGCGGCCGAGGCCGAGCAGGTGCTGGAGCAGGGGTTTGCCGTGGAAGTGCTGGTGACCGATCAGATGATGCCCGAGCGCACCGGCGCCGAGTTCGCCCAGGGGCTGCGGCGGCGTATGCCAGGGCTGCCGGTGTTGATCATCACCGGCTTTGCCAACCTTACGCCCAGTGAGCTCTGTGGTTTCGAGGTGTTGCGCAAGCCGTTCCGGCAGGCGGAGCTGGCGCAGAGCCTGGCGCGGTTACTGCCGCTGGTTTGCGCGCAAGCCGAGCGCTGACGCTGGTTTTGCTGAGCGTGGGCATTTTCTGTGGGGGCGGCGGTTAGGCGCCCGGACTTGCCCGCGAATACGGGCGCAGCCCGTGCCATACAAAGCGGTGCCCTTTTCGCGGGCAAGCCCGCTCCTACAGATCCAGCTCTCACAGATCCAACGGACAGGGTGCAAGGCCGTTACAGGTGTTGTGTCAGCACCTTGTCCAGCAACTGGCACACCTGCTCGGCCGAATATGGCTTGGCGAGGAAGGCGAAGCCCTGGTGGCCGCCTTCGGCAATGGCATCGCTGTAGCCGGAGGTGAGGATCACCGGCAGTTGCGGCCTGGTGCGGCGCAGTTCCCGGGCCAGAGCCAGGCCTCCCATGCCGGGCATTACCACGTCGGAAAACACCACATCGAAGCCCCGTGGTGTCATGTGCAACTGCGCCAGTGCATCCTCGGCACTGGTCGCCCAGCTGATCTGGTAGCCATGGTCCTTGAGAATCTGCGCGGTAAAGCTGCCGACGTCGCGGTTATCCTCCACCACCAGGATGCGCCGTGGCCGGCTGTCGATCGATGCGTTTGCCGCGCTGGCGAGGCTTTGTTCAGCTTCCGGTGCCGGGACCTGGGGCAGGTACAGGGTGAAGGTGGTGCCCTGGCCCGGCACGCTGGTGACCTGCACATCGCCGCCGGACTGCTTGACGAAGCCGAACACCTGCGAAAGGCCCAGGCCCGTGCCGTGGCCCGAGGGCTTGGTGGTGAAGAATGGGTCGAAGATGCGCTCCAGCAGTTCGTGGGCGATCCCGACGCCGCTGTCGATCACCGAGATCGCCGCGAACACGCCCGGCTGCCCCGCTTGCCCACGTTGCCCCGGCATCACCTGGTCAGGCTGCAGGTGCAGGCGCAGCGTGCCTTCGCCGCTCATGGCGTCGCGGCCGTTGATCATCAGGTTGATCACCGCCGTTTCCAACTGGCCGAGGTCGGCGCGGATATGGCAGGGCGTGTCGGGCAGCTCAAGTTTGACCTGGATCCGTGCGCCGGTAGCGGTGTCGAGCATTTCGGCCATCGCCGCCAACTGCGGCCCGACTTCGAACACTTGCGGGCTCAGAGCCTGGCGACGCGCGAAAGCGAGCAGTTGGCCAGTGAGCTTGGCGCCGCGATCGACGGTGTCTGAGACGGTCTTGAGGTAGCGCTGGCGGCGGCTGTCGTCGAGGTCCGGGCGCTGCAGGAAATGCAGCGACGAGCGGATGATGGTCAGCAGGTTGTTGAAGTCGTGGGCGACGCCCCCGGTGAGCTGGCCTATGGCTTCGAGCTTCTGGGCCTGACGCAGCACGGCCTCGGTGTGCAGCAACTGTGCGGTACGTTCTTCGACACGCTGCTCAAGGGTAACGTTGAGCGACTCGAGCGCCTGCACCGCTTCGTGTACTTCGGCGTGTGCCTGAACCCGCTGGATGTGCGCCCAACTGCGTTCGGTGACTTCGCTGATCAGCGCCTGTTCGTAGCCGGTCCAGACACGCGGCTGCTTGTCATGGATGGCCATCAACGCCGTCAGGCGTCCATCCTTGATCAGCGGCATGCAGATGGTCGCCGTGATGCCGATGGCCTGGAAGGTCGCGGCCTCCTGCGGTTCGAGCTCGCTTAGGTTGTCGTTGATCACCAGCGTCAGCCCCGCGCGCAGGCGCTGCACGGCGAGGCGGCCGAAGTCGGCGAGATGGTACTGGCCGAGCAGGCGTGGCGAGCCGGGCGTGACCCAGTCGCCGCAGATGGTGAAGCCGTCCTGATCGGGCTCCATCACGCCGTAGGCGCAGCTCGACAGACGCAGGTGTTCGCCCAGCTTGCGGGTGGTGATGGCCAGGATCCGGTCCGGGTCGGTGGCGTTGGCCACGGCGCGGCCGAGGTCGTCGAGGAAGTTCAGGCGGTGGTTGGCGACCACGCTGGCCGTGGTTTCGGTGACAGTGTCGAGCATGCCGACGATCTGGCCGTCCTGGTCGCGGATCGGGCTGTAGCAGAACGTGAAGTAGGCACGCTCCGGCCCGTTGTGGCGGTCGATGACCAGCGGGAAGTCTTCGATGTATACCGCCTCGCCGCCCAGGGCGCGGCGGGCCATGGCGCCGATATCGTTCCAGGCTTCATGCCAGACGTGGCTGAAGGGCCGACCGAGGGCTGGGGGCTTGCCGCCGAGGATTTCGCTGAAGGCGTCGTTGTGCAGGGTGATCAGGTCATTGCCCCACAGCACTGCTTGCGGGAAGCGCGAGGCCAGGCACAAGGCCACGGTAGTCTTGAGCACGTCGGGCCAGGCATCCAGTGGGCCCAGGGGCGTTTTTGCCCAGTCGTGATTGCGGATGCGTTCGGCCATGAGCCCGCCGCCTTCCAGCCATTTCGCCATGAGGTTTGCCGCTTCGTTTGCATGGAAGGGATAGGTTGCACCGAGAATGTCGGGCTGGCGAGAAATTTGTGGGGTCGTTTGGGTGTCGGGCAGTTGCGCGACAGGCGCGCGCCTGCTCAGCGCATGAAGTGCACTTTGCCGGTGTCGTCATTGCCCATGTAGATGCCATACACCCCGGCCTGGCGTTCGAGGATGTAGCGTTCGAGGATCTGGCGGATCGCCGGGTAGTAGATTGCGTCCCAGGGAATGTCCTCGGGCGCGAAGAAACGATAGTCGAGGGTCTCGGGGCCGAACTGGCCCGTCTCTTCGCTGGCGATGGCGCGGAAGATGATGTACACCTCGCTGATCTGCGGCACGCTGAAGATCGAGTAGGGCGAGACGATGTCGGCGCGTACGCCGGTTTCTTCCCAGACTTCGCGCAGCGCCGCCTGTTCGGTGGTTTCGCCGGCCTCCATGAAGCCTGCAGGCAGGGTCCAGGTCCCGGGGCGTGGCGGGATGGCACGTTGGCACAGCAGGTACTTGCCGTCGCGTTCGATGATGCAGCCGGCGATGATCTTCGGATTGATGTAGTGGATATAGCCGCAGGCGGGGCAGTGCAGGCGCTCGTGGTTGTCGCCGCTGGGAACGCCCCGGTCCAGTGCCGTGGTGCAGTGCGGGCAGTAGCGCGGGGCGTTGGGCATGATCGGTGGCCTGTGTGGGGGTTAAATGCGTGGATCCTTCAGCGCCAGGGGCTCGACCATGTCGCGGACCTTGGCATTGTCGTCCTGCTTCTGGCGCAGGTAGTCCAGCGCGACCTTGGCGGCGGCGCGTACATGGTCGACCGACGCCTGGTGAGCGGCCAGCGGGTCGCCGCTCTTGATGGCCTCGACCATCTTCTCCATTTCACGGTTGCTGGCGCCGCGGCGGTTTTCCTGCGAGACCGAGGTGGCGCGCAGATAGCTGATACGGGCCTGCAACTGACGCAGCTGGGTGGCGGCGACGTGGTTGCCGGAGCCTTCGAGCAGCACATCGTAGAAGCCCTGTACCGAATCGAGCACCTGCTGCAGTTCGCCTTCCTCCAGCGCTTCGCGGTTCACGTCCAGGGCGCGCTCCAGGGCGCGGATGTCCTTGGCTTTGGCATTGAGGGTGAACAGCTGGACGATCAGGCCTTCGAGCACGCAGCGCAGCTCGTAGATGTCGCGGGCGTCTTCCAGGGTGATGATGGCCACGCGCGGGCCCTTGGCATCGGCGAACTCCACCAGGCCCTCGGACTCGAGGTGGCGCAGGGCTTCACGCACCGAGGTGCGACTGACGCCGAGACGGTCGCACAGGTCGCGCTCGACCAGACGGTCGCCCGGCAGCAGGTGGAAGTTCATGATCGCCCCGCGCAGCTTGTCGAGCACGATTTCGCGGAGCGTGACGGGGTTGCGGTTGACCTTGAAGCTGTCGTCGAGTGGCTGGCGTTTCATCAGGTGCGCTCTTTATGAGGCTGTTGCGCCAACGTCGGAGTGCCCCGAACCCAGGCGCTCCTTGCAGTGGTTCGAACAGCCCGCTGTTAACGGGTTGGCTCCGCATCGGCTTCGGCGAACGCTTCGCGGGCCAGGCGGAAGCTGTCCACCGCCGCGGGCACGCCGCAATAAATGCCGACCTGGAGCAGGATTTCGCGAATCTGTTCACGGCTCAGGCCATTGCGCAAGGCGCCGCGGATATGCAGCTTGAGCTCGTGGGGCCGGTTGAGGGCGGAAATCATCGCCAAGTTTATCATGCTGCGCTCTTTGAGCGATAAGCCGTCGCGGCCCCAGACATGGCCCCAGCAATACTCGGTGACCAGCTCCTGAAGTGGCTTGGTGAAGTCGTCGGCGTTCTGGATGGAGCGGTTGACGTAGTCCTCGCCCAATACCTGGGTGCGGATCTGCAGGCCCTTCTCGTACTTTTCATTGCTCATTGCAGTGCTCCGAATGAAAACAGGGGCCGCAACCGAGGGTGAGACGATTAGCGCGGCCCCAAAAAACAGGGTCATCGGCGTGGGCTTCTTCGCGGGTAAACCCGCTTCTACAGGGATCGCACAAATTCTGAATCCTGTGCAGTCCCTGTGGGAGCGGGTTTACCCGCGAAGCAGCCCGCGCGGTCTATCAGCCCAGCGAGGGCAGGGCACCCAGCTTGCCCTTGTGATAGACCATCGGCGTCACCGGCTCGGCCGGCAGCACCAGGTTTTTCACCGCACCGACGATGATCGCGTGATCGCCGCCGTCGTACTCGCGCCACAATTCGCACTCGATGATCGCCGTGGCCTTGGCCAGCAGCGGGTTGCCCAGCTCGCTCAGGTGCCAGTCGATGCCTTTGGCCTTGTCCTTGCCTTTACCTGCAAAGGCGTAGGCCTCGGCGGTCTGGTCGGCCGACAGCAGGTGAATGGCGAACTGCTTGCTGTCGCGCAGTATCGGGTAGGTGTCGGAGGCGTAGTTGGGGCAGAACAGCACCAGCGCCGGCTCGATCGACAGCGCGCTGAAGGCGCTGGCGGTGATGCCGACGATGCCGCCATCGCCATCGAGCGTGGTGACCACGGTCACGCCGGATGGGAAGGAGCCCATCACGTCTTTGTAGATGCCAGGTTCGATCATCTCGTGCTCCTTCTCAACGCATCACAAACGGATCGGGCATCGGCGCCGTGGACAGGTTGATCCACACGGTCTTCAGCTCGGTATAGGCCAGCACCGAATCGATGCCGCTCTCGCGGCCGTAGCCGCTGTTCTTGAAACCACCGATCGGCGCCATGGCCGAGACCGCGCGGTAGGTGTTGACCCAGATGATCCCCGAGCGCACGTCGCGCGCCAGGCGATGGGCGCGGCCCAGGTCGCGGGTCCAGATGCCGGCGGCCAGGCCGAACTGCGAGTCGTTGGCCATGGCCAGCGCTTCTTCCTCGGTCTTGAAGCGGATCACCGCGGCGACCGGGCCGAATACTTCTTCCTGCATGATGGTCATCGAGTTGCTGTCGCACTCGAACAGGGTCGGCTCGTAGAACCAGCCGTCGCCTTCGACCTCGGCGCGCTTGCCACCCAGGCGCAGCTTGGCGCCCTCGGCCTTGGCCGCAGCGACCAGACCTTCGACCACGGCCAGTTGCTGGGCGGTGGCCATCGGGCCCATCTCACTGGCATCGTCCTGCGGGTTGCCGATGCGGATGCGCTTGGCCCGCTCGATCAGGCGCTCGACGAACTCGTCGAAGATCTCGTCCTGCACCAGCAGGCGCGAGCCGGCCACGCAGCTTTGCCCGGAGGCGGCATAGATGCCGGCCACTGCGCCATTGATGGCGCTGTCCAGGTCGGCGTCGGCGAAGATGATGTTCGGCGACTTGCCGCCCAGCTCCAGCGACAGCTTGGCGAAGTTCTCGGCGCTGCTGCGCACCACATGGCGGGCTGTGGCGGCGCCGCCGGTGAAGGCGATCTTGCGTACCAGCGGATGACGGGTGAGCGCAGCACCGGTGCTTGGGCCGTAGCCGGTGACCACGTTGACCACGCCCGCCGGGAAGCCGGCTTCCAGCGCCAGGCGGGCCAGCTCCAGGATAGTGGCTGACGCATGCTCGGAGGGTTTGAGCACGATGGTGTTGCCCGCAGCCAGGGCCGGGGCGAGCTTGATCGCGGTGAGGTACAGCGGGCTGTTCCACGGAATGATGCCCGCCACCACGCCGATGGGCTCGTGCACGGTGTAGGCGAACAGGTCGGGCTTGTCCAGCGGCAGGGTGCCGCCTTCGAGCTTGTCGGCAAGGCCTGCGGTGTAGTGGAAGAACTCCGGCAGGTAGCCGACCTGGCCGCGGGTCTCGCGGATCAGCTTGCCGTTGTCGCGGCTTTCGAGCTGGGCCAGGTGCTCCTTGTTCTCGGCGATCAGGTCACCCAGGCGGCGGAGCAGCTTGCCCCGTGCGGTGGCGGTGAGCCCGCGCCAGGCCTTGCTGTCGAAGGCACGCTGGGCGGCCTGTACCGCCAGCTCGACGTCCTGCTCGCCGGCGTCGGGCAATTGTGCCCAGGGCTGGGCGGTGGCCGGGTCGAGGCTATCGAAGGTCTTGCCGCTCTGGGCATCGCGCCACTGGCCGTCGATGCACATCTGGAAACGAACGAGGGTCATGCAACTATCCCCTTGGCGGATTCGGTGAGGGTGTGGGCTTGGCTCAGGAAGTCCAGCAGCATGCGGTTGACTTCGCGTGGAGCCTCAACGGGCATCATATGCCGTTGTTCGGGCAGGACCACGCTGCGGGCGCCGGGAATGCGCGCGGCGAGCTGACGGGTCATGGCCGGGGTGGAGCCGGAATCGAGTTCGCCGGTGGCGATCAGCGTTGGCACCTGGATGCTGCCCAAGTCCGCTTCGCGGTACATGTCCTGGGTGGCGAACAGCGAATAGGTGGTGTGGTAGCCCTGGGGGTCGTTGCTGGCCAGCACCTGGCGGATGGCCGCGACCTGGGCCGGGTTGGCCGCCTTGTACTCGCGGCTGAACCAACGGTCCAGCGCCGCGTCGACGTTGGCGTCCGGACCAAGCTCGGCAGCCTGCGCGGCGCGGGCGATGACACCGGCGCTCTGCTCGGGGCTGCGGTTGAACACGCTGTTGAGCACGACCAGTGCCGACAGCCGCTGCGGGTAGTGCAGGGCGAAGGCGCGCGCGACCAGTCCGCCCATGGAGAAGCCGATGACGGTGGCCTGGGGGATCTGCAGGTGGTCGAGCAGTTCGGCGAGCTGGGTGGCGTAGCCTTGCAGGTCGGTGTCCGGCGCGGGCAGCGCGCTCTGGCCATGGCCGAGCATGTCGTAGGCGATGACCCGGTAGTCGGTGGACAGGCCGACGAACTGGCCACCCCACATTTCCTTGTTCAGGCCCACGCCGTGGATCAGCACCACGGGTTGGCCCTGGCCGAGGCTCAGGTAGCTGGTCCCGGCAGGTGTACGTTCAGCGACAGGCTGAATCATGGATGGCGCTCCTTGAAAGGCCGGTGCCGTGACGCTTGGCTCCGGCCTGTCTGCTTATTGTTATTGAGCGTTGGCTTTCTCGGCAGCCAGTTCTTCCAGGTCGATGTAGCGGTTGCCGATGCGCGGGTGCAGGCGGCCGCCGTCGGAGGCGCCCAGGACCACGACGATCTCGTCGGCGCGCGGGGCGTCTTCGATCTGCATTTCCAGGGTGATGTAGTGCGAGCGCAGGCCTTCGTCGTCCTTCTGCATCATCGGGATCTGGATCGAGGTGCCCGGGCCGCCGCGCTTGTTGGTGAAGCTCAGGTAGCTCTTGGCCTGGACCGCTTCACGGTAGTGGTTGCCAAAGCGCAGGGTGTGGATCACCGCCGACGCGTGCTCGATCTCACCCTCGGCACCGACCACGGCCGCCTTGCCGTATGCCTCGATCTTGTCGGCCCCGCCGATGGCGGCGGTCAGGCGCTCGACCATCAGCGCACCCAGTTCGGAGCAGTTGGCGCGGATTTCCGGCTTGAGGTCTTCGACGAAACCACGGCCAGCCCATGGGTTCTTGATCACCACGGCCAGGCCGACCATGGTCACGGGTTTGTCGGTGGCCTTGCCGCCTTCGATGCGTGTTTCTTCGGAGTAGGTGACGATCTTGCGGATTTCGAAACTCATGGGGGGCTCCTGGATTTTTGGGTTATCAGGCTTTGTTGTCTGATGGTATACCATAATATTGGATGTGCAAGAGGAATGCTGAATTTCTCTTGTACGGTTGCCGGTTAGGGCCCTATCGCGGGCAAGCCCGCTCCTGCAGGGCGCGAGAGGGCTGCTACAGGCAAAAAAATGCCCACCCCCGCACGCAGGAGCGGGCCGTTCCCGCAATCAATCAGACAAAAGGCATTCAGCTGAACGCAGGCACCACTTCCTTGATGAACAGCTCCAGCGATTTGCGTTTCTCTTCGTGCGGCAGGCTGTTGTCACACCAGAAGCTGAACTCGTCGACGCCAAGCTCCTGGTAGTACTTGATCCGCGCGATGATCTCTTCGGGGGTGCCGATCATGGTGTTCTTGCGGATGTTCTCCAGCGCGAAGGCCGGCACCTCGGCGAACTTGGACTCGGGGCTGGGCTCCAGGAATCCGTTGACCGGGGTGGTCTTGTTACCGAACCAGGCATCGAAGGTGCGATAGAAGCGCGAGATCGCCTGGGCGCCGATCTTCCAGCCATCAGGCTCGGCCGGGCTGTGCACGTGGGTGTGGCGCAGCACCATCAGTTGCGGGCGCGGCACGTCTGGGTTGTTGTCCAGGGCGGCCTGGAACTTGTTCTTCAGGTCCAGCACCTCTTCGTCACCCTTCATCAGCGGGGTGACCATGACATTGCAGCCATGCTTGACCGCGAAGTTGTGCGAGTCCGGGTCACGGGCGGCGATCCACATCGGTGGCATGCCGTGCTGCACGGGCTTGGGCACGCTGGTAGAGGTGGGGAAGTTGTACACCTCGCCTTCATGGGCGTAGTCGCCCTGCCACAGGGCGCGAACCGCCGGGACCATCTCGCGCAGGGCCTTGCCACCGTCGGTGGCGGGCATGCCACCGGCCATGCGGTCGAACTCGAACTGGTAGGCGCCGCGGGCCAGGCCCACTTCCATGCGGCCGTTGCTGATCACATCGAGCAGGGCGCATTCGCCCGCCACGCGGATCGGATTCCAGAACGGCGCGATGATGGTGCCGGCGCCCAGGCGAATGGTCTCGGTACGGGCAGCCAGGTAGGCCAGCAGCGGCATGGGGCTGGGCGAGATGGTGTATTCCATGGCGTGGTGTTCGCCGATCCATACGGTGCTGAAACCGCCGTGCTCGGCCATCAGGGTCAGTTCGGTCAGGTCTTCGAACAGCTGGCGGTGGCTGACCTGGTCATCCCAACGTTCCATGTGCACGAACAGCGAAAATTTCATGGGGCTTTCCTCGGAGCTTGTTGTGGTCGATGTGGGGACGGCGCGGCACAGGGAAACAAGCCGCGTCCGGAATGACACCGGCTTTGCCGGTGATCGCGGGACGAGCCCGCTCCCACAGAGTCTTGCGTCGAACTGCAGGTATCAGGCGAAGGCGGGCAGGCTGGCCATCTTGCCGCGGCAGTAGACCATCGGTCGTGGGGCGTCCTCAGGCACGATCAGGTTGTGTACCTTGCCGACCATGATGGCGTGATCGCCGCCTTCGTATTCGCGCCACAACTCGCACTCGATGATCGCGGTGGCCCCGGCCAGCAGCGGGTTGCCCAGCTCGCTCAGGGTCCACTGGATGCCGCTGGCCTTGTCCTTGCCCTTCTTGGCGAATGCATAGGCTTCGGCCTGCTGCTCGCCGGACAGCAAGTGGATGGCGAAGCGCTTCTGCTTGATCAGTACAGGATAGGAGTCGGAGCTGTAGTTGGGGCAGAACAGCACCAGCGGCGGATCCATGGACAGGGAAGAAAAGGCGCTGGCAGTGAGGCCGACGACCGAGCCGTCGTCGTCCAGGGTGGTGATGACCGTGACGCCGGACGGGAAGGAGCCCAGGACGTGCTTGTAGACGGTTGCGTCGATCATGGCGTGTACCTCTAAGGGGCGTGCGGTGGTCCGCGTTTTTTATCGTTGATGTGTCTGATGGTATACCGTAATACCTATATTGCAAGCAGAATTTTCCACGCACCGGAACACACGATGAACGGTAAAGGCCCCGTATTCATTGGTCTTGACGACTAGAGCCCTGCGCCACAGTGGCGCACAAGGCAGATCAGATGCGCTGAAAAAACGCGGCGCAGTGTTGTCAAAAGTTTGGAATACCATAATATGGTCTTCAGCTGAGAGGCCGCCCCGAGCGGTTTCCATACAACGATAAAAATGATCCTTTCGAGCTGAAATCCTATGTCCCAACCGTCGTCGCAACACCAGTTTGTCGAGAATCATACGGTCGATCATGTTCCCCCCTCCGAGCGCCACGGGAAGGCGCGCGACCTCTTCACCCTCTGGTTCAGCACCAATATCGCGCCACTGCCGATCGTCACCGGCGCGATGGTGGTCCAGGTGTTCCACCTGAACCTGCTGTGGGGCTTGGTCGCCATCGTGGTGGGGCATCTGCTGGGCGGGATCGTCATCGCCCTGGCCTCTGCGCAGGGACCGCAGCTGGGCATTCCGCAGATGGTGCAGAGCCGCGGCCAGTTCGGGCGCTATGGCGCCTTGCTGATCGTGTTCTTCACCGCGCTGATCTATGTCGGCTTCTTCATTTCCAACATCGTCCTGGCGGGCAAGTCGATCCACGGTATCGCCCCGAGCGTGCCGATGCCTACGGCCATCGTCATTGGTGCCCTGAGCGCTACGGCCATCGGTGTGATCGGCTATCGCTTCATTCATAGCCTGAACCGCATCGGTACCTGGGTGATGGGCTCGGCGTTGCTGGCCGGCTTCATCATGATGTTCGCCCAGGAACTGCCGGCAGACTTCTTCAGCCGCGGCGCCTTCAACCTGTCGGGCTTCATCGCCACGGTGTCGCTGGGCACCATCTGGCAGATCAGCTTCTCGCCCTACACCTCGGATTATTCGCGTTACCTGCCGCGTGAGATCGGTATCGCCAAGCCGTTCTGGGCGACCTATTTCGGCGCGACCCTGGGCACCATCCTGTGTTTCAGCTTCGGGGCAGTGGCGGTGCTGTGCGTGCCTGAAGGTACTGATGCGATGGATGCGGTGAAGCAGGCCACCGGCTGGCTGGGGCCGATCCTGATGGTGCTGTTCCTGCTCAATATCGTCAGCCACAACGCGCTCAACCTGTATGGTGCGGTGCTGTCGATCGTCACCGCGATCCAGACGTTCGTCGCTCACTGGACGCCGAGCGTGCGGGTGCGGGTAGTGCTGGCGTCGGTGATCCTGCTCGGGTGCGGGCTGGTGGCGCTGAATGCCTCGGCGGGGTTCATCGGCCAGTTCATCGGCCTGATCCTGGCACTGCTGCTGGTGCTGGTGCCCTGGGCGTCGATCAACCTGGTGGACTTCTACCTGATCAAGAAGGGCGAATACGACATCGCTTCGTTCTTCCGCGCCGATGGCGGGATCTACGGGCGCTTCAACCACCACGCCATCGTCGCCTATGTGTGCGGGATCCTGGTGCAACTGCCGTTCGCCAATACGGCGCTGTATGTGGGGCCGTATTCGAACATCGTCGAGGGCGCCGACCTGTCGTGGCTGTTCGGGTTGCTGGTGACGGTGCCGCTCTATTATTGCCTGGCGACTCGCGGCAAGGCGGTGAAGGCGGGACGTGCAGTAGGTGTGAGCGACTAGTTGGTTGGCAAGAGGGCCGCAAAGCGGCCCCCGGTGTTTCAGTTCACACCTTGAACTGCGCCACCATCCCGTTCAATTCCACCGCCAGGCGCGACAGATCCTGCGCCGCAGCGCTGGTCTGGTTGGCCCCTGCCGAGGTCTGCATCGCCAGGTCGCGGATGTTCACCAGGTTGCGGTCCACCTCACGTGCCACCTGGGCCTGCTCTTCGGATGCGCTGGCGATCACCAGGTTGCGCTGGTTGATCGCGGCGATCGCTTCGGCAATCAGTTCCAGGGCCTGGCCCGCCGCCTGGGCGATCTCCAGGGTGCCGCTGGCACGGCCCTGGCTGCTGTGCATCGAACCCACGGCGCGCTCGGTGCCGGTCTGGATACCCCCGATCATCTGTTCGATTTCTGCGGTGGACTGCTGGGTCCGGTGCGCCAGTGCTCGCACTTCATCGGCGACCACGGCAAAACCACGCCCGGCCTCACCGGCCCGCGCGGCTTCGATGGCGGCGTTGAGTGCCAGCAGGTTGGTCTGCCCGGCGATCGAGCCGATCACATCGAGCACGCGGCTGATTTCGTTGGCGCTGTTGGCCAGCTGTTCGATCTCGCTGGAGGTGCCGGTGACGTCCTCGACCAGTTGCTGGATCGAGCTCAGTGCCTGGTTGACCTGGTCGCGGCCATCGCGGGTGGTCTGGTCGGCGCCCTGGGAGGCGTCGGCGGTGCTGACCGCGTTGTTGGCCACTTCCTCGACGGCAGCGGTCATCTGGTTGACGGCCGTGGCGGCCTGGTCGATCTCGGCACTTTGCTGGTGCAGGCCGCGGCTGGTGTCTTCGGTGACGGTGTGCAGCTCTTCGGACGCCGAGGCCAGTTGGTCGGACGAGGCGGCGATCTTGCGGATGGTGTCGCGCAGGCTTTCCTGCATGCGGCTCAAGGCCCGCAGCAGCAGCGCCGGCTCGTCACGACCGACGATGCGGATTTCCTGGGTCAGGTCGCCGGTGGCCACGCGCTCGGCAACGCTCACGGCATCGGCCAGCGGCACGACGATGCTGCGAGTCAGCAGTACGGCGATGCCCACCAGCGCGAGGATGATCACCACCAACGACAGCACGATCAGGGCAAAGGCTTCGTCATAGGCGTCACTGCTGCGCTGCGAGGCTTTGTCGGCACCGTCGGAGTTGTACTGGATCAGGGTGCCGAGCGCTTTCATCATCGAGTCGGCGTATTCGGCCAGCGGGCCGTTGACCAGGCGCTTGGCCTCGGCAATGTCGCCATTGGCCGCGGCATCGCGGATCGACTTCTGCAGGCCGTGGTAGCGCTGGGCGAGGGAGACGAAGTTATCGAACAGGGCGCGGTCGTCCTTTTCGATGATGGTCGATTCGTAGGATTTGATGCCTACCTCGAGCGAAGCATTGATCTCGCCGATGCGGCCGAGAGTTGCCTGGCGGACGGCGGGGTCTTCCTCGATCACGCTGCGCAGAGTCATGGCGCGGGCGCGACCGAGATTGGTGCTGACCTCGTTCAGATAAATGATCGCCGGAATCCAGGTGACACGGATCTCATCGGTGGCGCTGTCCATGCGCCGGGTTTCGTACAGCGATATCAAGCCCATGACCAGTACCAGGACGCCCAGCAGCGTAAATACGCTGGCTGCCCGGATACCGATCTTCATATTCCTTAACTGCATGGAGCTACTCCTTGAATGTGGCGTGCAGGCTTCAAGCGCTGGGGCGTGGGGCCGGAACCGGCGAAAGGGCCAGGCGTCTCGGTGCGCTGCGGGAAAGTACAATATCCTTAACTTTAGTGGGTTTTTTGACGTCAATAATGCCACGGTGCCACTATTATTGACCAGTCATTCAATGTAACTACACGTACAAACAGATCCGTCATTTTTTGACGGATCTGTCAGGTTTATTCGCTTAAACGATGGCGATCATTGGATCGGCAGCGGCCAGGGCCTTGCTGCGATCAGCCTCTGGCGGGTAGATCCACACCGAGTTGATCTGGCGCTTGAGCTGCTTGCCTTCGTCACCCTGCAGCTTCAGTTCACGTTCCCAACCTTCGCTGAACGCCGCGCCCCAGTCGCCCAGGTCGAGGCAGGTGACGTACTTGGGCTGGCGATACACCACCGGCGCCTCGCCGAGTAGGTCGGCCATGGCATTGTTGCCCGAGTGACGGCCCATGGGGATGGCATGCTGGCAGGTCATCAGCGCGTGGTTGCCCAGGTCATCGACTGCGGCCCAGGCCACGTCGCCGGTGGCGTAGATGTACTGCTGACCGATGACCTTGAGGTGCTCGTCGACGCGCAGGCGGCCCTGGGCATCGCGCTCGCCGGCGATCTGCGCGGTCAGCGGGCTGGCCTTGACGCCTGCGGTCCAGATCACCGTCTTGCTGGCGATGTACTCGCCGTTATCCAGGGTCACGCCACCGGTATCCACCGCGATCACCGAAGCATTGGTGAGCCATTGCACGCCGGCGTGCTGCGAGGCGGCAACGATGGCTGGGGTGATGCCTGCACCGAGGGCTGCGCCGACCTGTGCGCCGCGATCAATCACGATCACGCGGATATTGGCCTGCTCGCCGAGTACTGCGCGCAAGCGGGCAGGCATTTCGGTGGCGGTCTCGATACCGGTGAAACCGCCGCCGCACACCACCACGGTGTCGCGGGCCGGGGAGGCCGGCAGGCTGGCGAGGTCGGTCAGATGCTGCTCCAGCTTGATCGCCGACTCCATCTGGTCGACATCGAAGCTGTGCTGGTCCAGGCCCGGTAAGGCGGGGCGGGCGACCTGGCTGCCGGCGGCCAGCACCAGGCGGTCATAACCCAGGTGGCGGGTCTGGCCATTGGCGTCGATATAGGTGACCGAGCGTGCGGCAGCGTCGATGGATTGGGCATGGCCCTGGATGAAATTCACCCCTACAACCTCGAACAGCTCGCCAAGCGGCGCTTTCATCGAGTGCACATCTGCCTCGTAGAAGCGCGGGCGGATGCGCAGCTCGGCCTGCGGTGCGAGCACGCTGATATGGATGTCGCCACGCTTGGCGAGGTCGAGCAGGCGGGCGGCGCTCAGGGCGCTCCAGACGCCGGCAAAACCGGCACCGATGATCAGGATGTGTGGATTCATGGACAGGCTCCGCGAGAGGGTCGAAGGGTTTTGGGTCGAGGTTCGGCGTGCGTTGCTGCGCTTGCCGAGTAACTGCGACTCTATTGGTCGTAGTTTAAAACGACAAGCTTTTTTTAACGGGCAGTCGCGGGCGGCCCTCGCTTTGCAGGTGAATCAGCGATAAATCAAGGGTTCTGGGCTATTGAAAAAAATAGGCGGGCGACCGGTGGTGGCCGACGGCTTTGCCAGTTTCTGGAGAAGGGCGTACTATTTGCGACAAATTTGGTCGGAGATTGATATGTCGTTATACAGCGCGGGCGTCGAGTACGGCATTCACTGCCTGCTGTTTCTCATCGACGAGCGCGGCGACAGCCGCGAGTCCAGCGTGCGCGATCTCGCCGAACTGCAAGGGGTGCCGCAGGAATACCTGGCCAAGGTCTTCACCAAGTTGGCGCGTGCCGGGCTGGTGGCGGCCACCGAAGGCGTGCGCGGCGGTTTTCGCCTGGCCCGGCCTTCGGATGAAATCACCGTGCTGGATATCGTCAATGCCATCGATGGGCCGAAGAAGATCTTCGATTGCCGCGAGATCCGCGAGCGCTGCTCGCTGTTCGACGGCACGGCGCCAGGATGGGCAACCGAGGGCACCTGTGCCATCCATGCGGTGATGCTCAGCGCGCAGAAACGCATGGAAGAGGCACTGGCCCAGCAGACCATCCTCGACCTGGCGCGGCGTTTCGGGCGCAAGGCGCCGGCCGAGTTCGGGCAGAAGGTCAACGACTGGATGAGCGAGCGGCGCGATGGCAAGGGTGGGGCGGCGGAAATCGCGCTCAAGCAGCTCTAGTCGGTGGCGCTTCCGTAAAACACTGCCAGCCAGACTGTCGTCGCATCGGCTTGCGTCCACTCTACGCGGTGCCTGCAATGTGGCGTGATATCCAGGTGGTCGCCCGCCTTTAGTATGCGTGTTTCGCTCTCGTGCTCCAGGCGTAACCCGGCGCTGCCGCTGAGTACCACAACCCACTCGCCTTCGGCCTGGTCGTACCAGAAACCGGGCGGGCTGCAGTGGCCGCTGGAGACGATGCGCTCGATGCGCAGTCCCGGGCGGCGCAGCAGCTCGTCGAATTGCTCGGCTGTTGCAGGGTCGAGCGGGGGCAGGGGGCTGAACAGGTTGTCGGGCATGGACGTTTGCCTTTCTTGATTCCGGACTGTGATTGTAGGAAGGTTCCGGGATTTTCTGCACGGAACCACGCCAATGGACAAGCTGCTAGCCATCAAGATGTTCATGGCGACTGTTGAGGCTCAGGGCTTTTCCGCTGCCGGCCGAAGGCTCGGGGTCGCGACCTCGTCGGTGACGCGCCTGGTCGATGCGTTGGAAAGCGAGTTGGGTACCAGCCTGCTCAACCGCTCGACCCGGCAGGTCAGCCTGACCGAGGCGGGCGTCGGCTACTATCAGCGCGCCCGCGCTATCGTCGCGGCCCTGGCCGAGGCCGATGCCAGCGTCGCTGATCGTGGACAGGAGCCGGTGGGCGTGCTCCGCCTGTGCCTGCCTGTGGAGTTCGGGCGGCGGATGATCGCGCCACACCTGGGGCGCTTCATGGCCCGCTACCCCGCGCTGGAGCTGGATATCGACCTGAGCGATCGCTTCGACGATTTGCTCGACGGGCGCTATGACCTGTCCATTCGCCTGGGTGATCCGGCGCCGAGCGACGAGCTGGTCAGCCGGACCCTGGGCACTTTCGAGCGCTGGCTGGTGGCCAGCCCGGACTACCTGGCCAGCCATCCTGCGCTCGAGCACCCCGCGCAACTGAGCGAGCATGCCTGCTTGCGCTTTCGCTATGGCGGCCTGGGGCGACCGTGGCAACTGCGCCAAGGTGATGAGCTGATCGAGGTGGATGTGACCGGGCCCTTGCGCTGCGCCAACTCCGACTTGCTGCGCGAGGCGGCGGTGGCGGGCAGTGGTGTCAGCCTGCTGGCTGACTGGTTGGTACGGGACGATGTCGCTGCCGGGCGTCTGGTGCGGTTGTTCCCGGGCTGGCAGGCCAATCCGATCGCTGCCAGTGGCAATATCAACGCCTTGTATCTGCCCAACCATCGTTGGTCGCGGCGGGTAACGGCTTTCATCGAGTTCTGCGAGTCGTTGCTCAGGCCTTGAACGTGGTGGCGTTGCGCCTGGCGCAACGCCGCTTTGCGTTGCGTTCCGATTCCCTCGGCAGGCCCTGGCCGCTAAGGTGCGTGGCATGTCTTGCCATGTGTGAAGAATCTGAAATGACTGCTTCTTTAGCGACATCCTCTACATCCGGCACGTCACTGAGCCGAGGCCTGGTGACGCTGCTGGCGTTCTGCTGTGGTGCCATCGTTGCCAACATCTACTACGCCCAACCCATCGTCGGCCTGATTGCGCCTGACCTTGGGCTGTCCACCGAGCGTGCCAGCCTGATCGTCTCGCTTACCCAGCTGGGTTACGCCCTGGGCCTGCTGTTGCTGGTGCCGTTGGCCGACCTGGTGGAGAACCGCCGGCTGATGATCGCCACGGCTGTGCTGTCTTGCGCTAGCCTGCTCCTGGCGGGCAGCAGCGGGCATGGCCAAGGTGAGCTGTTTCTCGGTTATGCCTTGCTGATCGGCTTCAGTTCGGTGGCGGTGCAGATGCTTATCCCACTGGCTGCGCATCTGTCGCCGGAGCAACAGCGTGGCCGGGTGGTGGGCAACATCATGGGTGGCCTGCTGTTGGGCATCCTGCTGGCACGGCCCTTGTCGAGCCTGGTGGCCGATCACTTCGGCTGGCGTGCCGTGTTCCTGGGGGCGGCGGTGCTGATGGCGGCAATCGTCGTGCTGCTGGCCGTGACCCTGCCGCGGCGTGTGCCGGAGCACAAGGCCAGCTACGTCGAGTTGATGGCCTCGCTGGGCGGGCTGCTTCGGCGCTACCCGTTGCTGCGCCAGCGTTCGCTGTATCAGGGCCTGATGTTCGCGACGTTCAGCCTGTACTGGACCGCCGTGCCCCTGGCGCTGGCGACCGAACATGGCCTGTCGCAGAGCCAGATCGCGTTGTTCGCGCTGGTGGGCGCGGTGGGCGCGATTGCTGCACCGATTGCCGGTCGCCTTGCCGATGCCGGGCATGCGCGCCAGGCGTCGTTGCTAGCCTTGGTGCTGGCGCCATTGTCGCTGCTGTTCGGATTGAGTGCGCCGGGCTACAGCGTGATCGGCCTGGGGTTGACCGGGGTGCTGCTGGACTTCGCCGTGCAGATGAACATGGTGATCGGCCAGCGTGAGGTGTACGCGCTGGACCCGGCCAGCCGTGGGCGGCTCAATGCCGTGTACATGACCAGTATCTTCATCGGCGGTGCGCTGGGGTCGGCGGTGGCCAGTGCCTTGTATGCGGGTTATGGCTGGAATGGCGTGGCGATGGTGGGCGCGGTATTGCCGGGGCTGGCGCTGGTGATCTTCCTGATGGTTGCGCGACGGGCTTGAACCACCCTTCGGTAGGCGCGGGCCAAGTCGCAGCGGCGAACCGCCGCTCCTGTCGAGGAGCAGGTTACGCCTGCATCTCTTTGATCAACGCCCACAGCCGTGGGTCGTTGTAATCCTCGATCACCAGTTGCGCGCCGGCCTGCAGCAGGCGCTCGGCTGGCTGGGTGGTGGCCAGGGCCACGGTGAAGATCCCGGCGTCGACCGCCGCTTTCACGCCGGGCAGTGAGTCCTCGAAGGCCAGTGCCTGCTCGGCCTTGGCTTCCAGGCGCTGGAGGCCGGTGAGGTAGGGCAAGGGGTCGGGCTTGGGCCGGGCCAGCTCGTCGGCCACCAGCACATGCTCGAAGCGCTTGCCCAGGCCCATGGCCCCTAGCATGTGCTCGGCATTCAGCCGTGGGGCATTGGTCACCACGCACATGCCGATGCGGTGGCGCTCGGCGTGGTCCAGCAGGCGCAGCAGGCCCGGCATCGGCTCGAGCGTGGGCGACATGTCGCGGAACAACGCCTCCTTGCGGTCGGCCAGAGCCTTGCACTCAGCTGCATCGGCCTGGGGGAACAGCTCCTTGAACAGCAAACCGTTGGAACGCCCGCTGACCTGGGCGTTGAATTGCTCCTGGGTCAGTTCGCGGCCGTCGTACTCGTGCAGCAGCTTGCGAAATGCCTGCAGGTGGAGGGTGTCGGTGTCGGTGAGGGTCCCATCGAGGTCGAACAGCAGGGCGGTCAGCATCGGGCATCCTGGCAGTGAAGAAACAATTCAGCAGCGGCCATCATACCTGTATTGATCGATGACCGGTCAAGGGCCTCGACATCACGCCATGGGCAGTCGCAAGGTGGCTGCCAGCCCTTTGTGCGGTCGATTTTTCAGTCGCACCTGGCCCCCAAGGCGATCGATGATAGTCGCCACTATCGAAAGACCCAGACCTGCACCGTTCGTGGTGTTACGACTGTAGAACCGTTCGAATACACGGGAAAGACTCGCTTCATCGATACCCGGGCCTTCATCCTCGACCACTAATTCGAAGGCGTTGTCCAGGCGCTTGAGTGACACGATGATGCGGCCTGCCGGCGGTGAATGCTCTACCGCGTTGGACACCAGGTTCTGCAAGGCGATGCCCAGCGCGCCAGCATCGATCACCAAGTGATGGTCGCCTTCGTCGATCTCCAGGGAGGGCTCCAGCCCCCGGTCCAGTATCCATGGGGTCAGATCGGCCAGTGTGTCGGCGACCACTTCGGCCAGGTCGACGCGGGTAGTCGCACGCTGACCCAGCCGGGGTTCGACGCG
Source organism: Pseudomonas wayambapalatensis (assembly GCF_049942315.1). Taxonomy (NCBI): domain Bacteria; kingdom Pseudomonadati; phylum Pseudomonadota; class Gammaproteobacteria; order Pseudomonadales; family Pseudomonadaceae; genus Pseudomonas; species Pseudomonas wayambapalatensis. The sequence goes on along the minus strand of NZ_JBNFMU010000226.1, from coordinate 11,949 downwards.
GGCCAGTGTCAGCAGCTGATTGACCACTCGCGTCAACCGATCGACACCGCCCATGAGAAAGCCCAGCGCTTTTTGCCGCTCGCTATCGTTACTGGCAGCCAAGGCGTTCTGTGCATGCAGGCGCAGGACCGCCAACGGCGTGCGCATTTCGTGGGCGGCATCGGCGATGAACCGATGCTCGCGCCGTAGCAGGTCCTTGATCTGGGCCAGCAAGCGGTTGATGGCGGCCTGCATGGGCTCAAGCTCCGAGGGCAGGGGCACCAGTTGCAGAGGCTCCAGCGAGTCGGCGTGACGCCCGCGTATGACATTGGCCATGTTCTGGAGCGGTCCAAGTCCCCAGCCAATGGCGGCCCAGACCAGCAATGCCAATGCCAGGCTGCCGAGTAGAAAAGGCAGCAAGGTGTGACGCACGATGCGGTCGATCAGGTCGTAACGTACGTCGTCACGCTCGCCTACCCAGATCACCCAGTGTTTCTCCGGCACCGGTAACACGAAACCACGCCACTGTTCGCCAGCGGAGGTGAAATCGGAGAAGCCCGCCGCAGTTGGAGGCGGCATCGCCGGCGCGCTGGGGGTATGCACCAGCAGGCCTGCCCCCTCCTGCCACACCTGGAAAGCCAGTTTGCTTTCATACGGGTGCCCGACCTGATGCCGTCCTGCCTTGCTCAGAGCCTCGTTGAAGGCCTGATACAGCACTTCCCGTGAGCCTTCCTGCACCGGCATGTTCATGACGCCCTGTAGCAGGCGAGCATTCTGGGCGAGGTGGGCGTCATAGACTTCGTTAATCTCGCGGCGGCTGTCGTGATAGTTGTAGAGCGCCAGCAGGCCGGTGCCCAGTAGCAGCAATAGCATCACCCGCCAGAGTGTGCGTTGGCGTAGCGAAGTCATGCCTTCGCCTCGACCAGGTAGCCGATCCCGCGCACCGTCCGAATCAGACCGTTGAACAGCTTCTTGCGCAGGTGGTAGATATTGACCTCCAGGGTATTGCTCTCGGGCTCTTCGTCCCAGCCATACAGTAGCTGGGTCAGGCGTTCACGGGTGAAGACCCTGCCCGGTTGCGCCAACAGTTCGTGCAGCAGCAGGTATTCCTTGGGGGTCAGCACCACCTCGTTACCTTTGTAGTGCACTTGCTGGGTGGCCGGATCGAGGCTGACGCCTGCATGCTCGATCAACAGCTTGGCGCGCCCGGCGCTGCGCCGCAGCAAGGCGCGCAAGCGCGCCTTGAGCTCGTTGAGGTCGAAAGGCTTGACCAGGTAATCGTCAGCGCCGGCATCGAGGCCGGAGATACGGTCGTCCAGTGCATCCCGTGCCGTGAGGATCAGCACCGGCAGGCTTTCGCCACCGGCGCGTACCCGTCGCAACAGTTCCAGGCCATCCATGCGAGGCAGACCAAGATCCAGAATCACCAGGTCGAAGCTCTCATGTTGCAGCGCATGCAAGCCACTGACACCGTCACGAAGCCAGTCCAGGGTGTAGCCCTCCTGGCGCAAACCGTCACAGATCCCTTCACCCAGTGCAATTTCGTCTTCAACCAGCAGCAGCCGCATGCTCAGTCCTGTTTGTCCTTGATCATTTTCATTAAAGCATCGATATCGCCGCGCCGACCTTGGTCAGCCAACTCACGTCCTGGTCGCGGTGGGGCTTGCAAGGCTTTGTGCAGGGCTTGAGTGGCTTCAGGATAACGCTTCTGCCGGTAGAGGTGATCGGCCCAGAAGTAGTTGCTGTCGATCCCGTTGGGGTTGATCTGCAGGGCTTGGCGCAGCAAGGCGTCTGCCTTGTCGGAATCGCCGAACCCGATCGGCCAGCCAGGCACTTGGTCGTATAGCGTGCCGAGACTGGTGTAGGCCGAACCCTGCAAGGCGTTGGGGTCCAGTTTCATGGCTTGTTCCAGGCTGGCCTTCGCCGCCTTGACCTTGCTCAATGCGCCAAGGCCACCTGTAGCCCCGGCCCAGCTGCTGTTGATGATGCCTTGCCAGATCAAGGGTTCAGGGGTGCCGGGGTACTGATGCACGAACGTGGCGGCATCGCCAGCCAGCTTTTCAAGCGCGTCGGCGCGTTTTTCCTTGGGCAGTTGATACTGGATCTGCGCCCAGCGCTGCTGCAGGCTGCTCAGGTGTTCGGAGCCGGCTTGGTCCAATGCCCAGGTCAAAGGTGTGAATGCCAGCAAGCTGGCGACGAACAGGCGCTTCATTTGATTGACTCCTTGGAGTGGTTACCGATATAGCGGCGAATGACGGGCAGTTGCTTGCGTAGCGCCCGATCGACGATGCCTGGCAGCATGCTGTTGATTCGCACGAAGAGTTTTTCCGGCCAGCCCAGGTATACCTCGCTGCGCTCGGACTCCACGGCCTCGAGCACAGCGCGCGCGACATCTGCCGGGTCGTCCATGCCGACCTTCAGCGCCTGGTTGAGCGCGGTCGCGGCGCTGCTGTTCATGGCGGTATGAGTTGCCCGTGGGGCGGCGTACAGGACGTTGACCGTGGTGTCGGCCAGCTCACGGCGTAACGCCTCCGAGAACCCGCGCAAGGCGAACTTGCTGGCGCAGTAGGTGGCGTAGCCCGGATAGCCGATCGATCCATAGGTTGAGCCGACGTTGACCACCAGCGCCTTGGGCTGAGCACGCAGCAGTGGCAGGCAGGCACGTGTCAGTTGCAGCGGCGCCTTCAGATTGATGTCCAGCAGTTCGTCGAGCGCCTGCTCGTCCAGCTGATCGAGCAGGGCGAAGCTGTTCACGCCAGCGGCGTTGATCAGCACGTTGACGTGGCCCCTCTCGCGGGCGCGGGCGACCACCTGTTCTCGCCCCTCTCGTGTGCGCAGGTCGGCGGCTTGCCAGTACAGACGGTCCGGGTATCGGTTCATCAGGCTGGCCAGCTTGCCCATGTGTCGGCTGACGGCCAGCACCTGGGCACCGGCAGCGCACAACTGCTCGGCCAGCTCCAGGCCAATGCCGCCACTGGCGCCGGTAAGGATCACGACAGATTCAGGCAAACGCATGATTCACCTCATGCTGCCCAGCGCGTGGCAAGCCTTGGAACATCTCGGTGTACAGGCGATAGACGACTTTCGCTGCGTGGATGACGGCCTGTTGATCCGCAGCATCGTCGAGACGGTCCATCAACTGTTTGTAGGTCTGCATGTGGCCCTGGTCGAGCGCACCATGGGAGCTGAGGTAGCTGAACGCTTGGTTGGGCAGGCCCAGGGTGCTTTGGATGGTGCCCGCCGCCTGGGTGGCCAGGGCGATGCTGGTGCCTTCGAGCACGTTGACCATGCCGAACAGGCCGACCGGGTTGCCGCGAGCAATCAGGTCGTAGAGGTAGGCGACCATCAGCTCTATCGACAGTGCCGGTCGACCATCACGTACCGCTTCCCAGTCACCGCCGCACGCCTTGATGTCGTTGAGAATCCACTGCTCGTGGCCGTACTCCTCCTCGATGTATTCGCACACCGCGCCGCGCAGCCACTCCAGCCGCGACGGCAAGCGTGCGCCACAGGCCATCATCAGTGGAACGGTGTGACGAACATGGTGGTAGGCCTGGGTCAGGAAGGCGACATAGCTGTCCAGGCTGACCTGGCCGGCCAAGGCTTCACGGATCACCGGCACAGCGAACAATGCCTGGCGTTGTTGGGCTGTCTGTGTTTGCAGGGTGTCGAAAAAGGACATGGTAGACCTCACAAAGAAATGTCGGATAACAACGTGTGGTAACGCTTCAGGATCGCCTCGCGCCGAGGACGGCCATTGGCAGTCAGGGTCTCGTCATGGATGCTCAGTGGGGTCGGCAACCGGCGCCATGCAGACACTCGGGCGTAATCGGGCAGTTGCGCGTTGCAGTGCTGCACGGCCTGCTCGATGGCTTCATCGCTGGCGGTGGGGTCCAGTGGCCACAGCAGTGCCAGGTTGTGCGGCAAGGCTTCGCCATGTACGAATGCCTGGGCGATGACGCCGCTCTGGGTCAGCTCGGCTTCAACCCACTCTGGGTTGACGTTGCGCCCGAAGCTGGTGATGAACTGGTGTTTCTTGCGCCCGTTCAGGTACAGGTAGCCCTCGTCGTCGAGATGGCCGAGATCGCCGGTCGCCCACCATGACTGGGTAACCGGGGCGTCCTCCAGGTAGCCAAGCAAGGTCGAGCCGGCCACCAGCACCTCGCCGTCCTCGGCAATGCGCACCTGCACGTGGGGCAATGGCTTGCCGACGCTGCCAGGGCGAATGGCCCCCGGACGGTTCAGCGCAACCACGGACGCGCATTCCGACAGACCATACCCTTCGAACACCGGTAGCCCGACCGCTTCGGCCCGTGCCAGCAGGCTTGGCGATACCCGTGCACCGCCCACCGCGACTAAACGCAGTGGGCCAACGCGCATCAGTCCGCGCTCGATGGCCATGACCAGCCCCATCAGCAATTGCGGTACGAGTATCAGGCTCTGCGCACCGCTGAGCGCAATGACGCTCAGCAGCCGCTTGAAGTCGACCTGGCTCGCCCCGTTCATGCCCAACTGCTGCTGCGGATATAGCTGTACGCAGGCGCCCGCCATCAGTGCGGCGTAGACACCAATATTCTCCAGCAGCACACCCACTGGCAGCACTGCCAGATAGTGCAGTGTTTCGGCTGGTCGGCTGGCAGCTTCCAGCTCGCGCGCTACACGCAGTATGGCTTCGGCGCTGAGGCAGACACCTTTGGGGTTGCCGGTGCTGCCAGAGGTGTAGGTGATCTTGGCTGTGCCATCAGGCAATTGCGCGCGGGGCGCGTTTTCGCGTACCCAGAACTCACCATTCTGGACAAATCCCTTGTCTAGCAGATGCGGCGTCCACTGCGTCGTGCACAACACGGCTGATGCACCGCTTTGGACAATGCAGTGATCGAACTGCGCTGCACTGAAGAACGACGGCACGATCACGCAGGGGCGCTCTGCGAACAAGGCCGCCAGATCCCAGAACAACAGCTCAGGGCCGTTATCCAGGGCCAGTACCAATGTACCCGCAGGTTGTCGATGCAGCACCTGAGCGCGCAGCTCCACCTCTGCGAGCAATTGCCGATAGGTGTAACGGTCAGTCGCACCCTTGACCGCCACGGCACCTGCATGATCACGTGCGAACGACATCAGTTGCTCGCGGAAACGCTCCAGTTCACGCAGCATGACCGGCCTCCCTGGCAATCGCGGGAAAGCCCAGTCGTTGGAATACGCCGGATCGGGTCAACGCGTCGAAGCCGTCGCCGATGCGCCCGACGAACACCTGGGGGCGTTGGTCATAATAGGTCCCCCATTGGTCTACCTGGCCTGGTAAGCGGTTTGGGTCGGCCGACGCCAGCACGGTGGGTGTCAGCCCTAGCCGCCGAAAGCTGTTGATCAAGGTCGCGGCGCCGGTGAATGCGACCCACTCAAGGCCACGGATGGCAAGCAGCCAGGTGATGGCAATGATAATGATGCGGGCGCTGCCGGCGCTGAGCGAAGCCAGGTTGCCTACCTCGACCATGCAGGCGCGGCTTGGCGAAGTGCCTGTGAGCTGGGAAACGGCGGCCTCCAAGGGCATGTCCAGATACTTTTCGAGGAAAAGCGGACCCTCGCAGGCGGGGCGCATGCCTGCAGCTGCGATCAGTTGGCCGTGACTGTCCTGCAATGCCAGCAGCTCTGGCAGGTAATGCTGCACATCGGCCTGGTGCACGGTGGCAAAACATTGGTGGATAAAGTGCTCCAAGTCCTTGCGCGTGGGGTCATCCGCTCGATGAAGCGACAGGTGCGCGCGATGATCCGGGTGATTGCCGATAGCGAGTGGGAGCAGGCTGCTCCATTGAGATTCGGTCATGAAACTCCCCCCAATTGGGCTTGACGGGGTGGATTATCGGTATCGAATCTGAATGGAATCTGAAGTGGTGCGTTCGATGTCGGTTGCGCGCCACAGGGGCGCTGTTCGAGGGCGTCGGTCTGGGCAAAGACCCGAGGTGCGGCGACGAAGGGGGCTGTTCAGTGTTCCTGGAAAAGAGTACAAATGTGCTCCATGGACAAATTATCCCCCAAACGCCGCGCCATTCTCGAATTCATCCGCGAGCGCATCGCCGACCACGGCCAGCCGCCGAGCCTGGCCGATATCGCCGAGCGCTTCGGTTTTGCCTCGCGCAGCGTGGCGCGCAAGCACATCACCGCCCTGCATGAGGGCGGCTACATCGAGGTCACACCTAACCAGGCGCGAGGCATTCGCCTGGCCGAACCGCTGCGCCGCCCGGAGATCCTCGAGATTCCGGTGCTTGGCCGGGTCGCCGCCGGTGCACCGATCGGCCCGGACCTGGGCATCCACGAACAACTGCTGATCGACCCCAGCCTGTTCCGCCGCACGCCCGACTACCTGCTCAAGGTGCGGGGCGATTCGATGATCGGCGACGGCATCCTCGACGGCGATCTGGTCGGCATTCTCCAGCAGGCCGATGCCCGTGACGGGCAGATCGTCGTCGCGCGGCTCGATGGCGAGGTCACCATCAAGCGCCTGCAACGGGTGGTTGGCGGCTATCGGCTGCTGCCGCGCAACCCGGCCTATGCCCCCATCGACGTGGGCCCCGAGCACGACTTCTGCATCGAAGGCGTGTTCTGCGGCCTGCTGAGGCGTGACTGATGGGCGCGGTGGTCGATCTCGAGGGGCTGCTCGACCAGCGCCGAATCTGGCGTGGGCGGCAGGTTCAGGCGCGCCCGCTCGGCCTGCAGCCCACCGGTCATGCCTTGCTGGACGAGCGTCTGCCTGAGGGGGGCTGGCCGTCGGCGGCGCTCAGCGAGTTGCTGCTGGCCAGCCCCGGTTGCGGTGAGCTGCAGTTGCTCTGGCCGACACTCGCCCGGCTGAGTGGCGAGGGTGGGCGGGTGGTGCTGGTGGCGCCGCCATTCATTCCCTACGCACCGGCCTGGCAGGCGGCAGGCGTCGATCTGCGCTGGTTGGCGCAGGTCGCGGCTGAGCCGGACGATGCCCTGTGGGCTGCCGAGCAGTGCCTGCGCTCTGGCAGTTGTGCCGCGGTGCTGTGCTGGCCGGAACGCGCCGACGACCGAGCGTTGCGCCGCCTGCAGGTGGCCGCTGAAACCGGCGATGCGCTGGCCTTCGCCTGTCGATCCCAGCAGGCGGCACACAACCCGTCGCCTGCGGCTTTGCGTATCGCCATCGATACGCGTCCGGCACAGTGGCGCGTGCTCAAGTGCCGTGGCGGCCTGGTGCCGGCCACGCCCATCGCTGCTCCCGGACGAGGCTGATGCGCCATGCTCTGGGCCTGCATCCTGCTGCCGCAACTGGCGCTGGACACTGTCCAGCGCGGACGGGACGACGCCGATTCACCACTGGTACTGCTGGGGGGCCCAACTCAACGGCGCGTGTTGCAGGCGGTCAATGCGGCGGCCGCCGACCTGGGCCTGCGCGCCGGGCAGACGTTGGCTGCCGCCCGCGCCCTGGCTGACGGCTTCACCTGTGTCGAGGCCGATCCGGCGCGTATCGATGAGGTACAGCAACTGTTGGCGGCCTGGGCCTATCGGTTCAGCGCCCAGGTCAGCCTGCACTATCCACGTGCGTTGTTGCTGGAGGTGGGGTCGAGCCTGCAACTGTTCGGTCCGTGGTCGAGTTTCGAGGCGCGCCTGCGTACAGAGCTGCAGGGGCTCGGCCTGCGCCATCGTATTGTGCTGGCGAGCAACCCGGTGGCGGCACGCATGCTGGCCAACGGGCACGATGGCTTGGCGCTGACCTGCGCCGAGCAGACGCGCGCGGCATTGGCGAACATGCCTCTGGACCGGGTGGGCTTGCCTGCCGATGCCGCCCAAGCCTTCTCGCGCATGGGCTTGCGTCGGCTGGGGGAGGTCATGGCCTTGCCGCGCGCTGCCCTGGCCAAGCGTTTTGCTGCGCCTGTGCAGTTGCATCTGGACCAACTCTTCGGCCAGCGTGCGCTGGGGCTGGATTTCTATCAGCCGCCAGACCGCTTCGAGTCCAGGCTGGAGCTGAATTTCGATGTGGAATCGCACCAGGCGTTGTTGTTTCCCCTGCGCCGGTTGATCAACGATCTGGCCGCCTTTCTTGGAGGGCGTGACTGCGGCGTGCAGCGCTTCGACCTGCATCTGGAGCACGCCGAAGGGCCGGATACCGTGCTCAAGGTCGGCTTGCTGGCGGCCGAGCGCGAAGCGGCGATGCTCTTCGAACTGGCCCGTGGCCGGCTGGAACCGCTGCGCATTCCGGCACCGGTGCGCAACCTGCGCCTGCTGGCCGACGACCTGCCACCCTTCGTGCCTCAGCATCGTGCGTTGTTCGACCCGCGCGCGCAGCAGGCCCAGCCCTGGGAACAGTTGCGCGAGCGCCTGCGGGCGCGGTTGGGGGACGAGGCGGTCAAGGGCCTGCGCGCCGAAGCCGATCACCGTCCCGAGCACGCCTGGCAGGCCAGCGAGCAGGGCGCGGCGGGCAGCCTGGCGGTCGCGCCCGGTAGCCGTCCTGGCTGGTTGCTGGCCCAGGCCCTGGCCCTGCCCGAGGGCGGCCTGCAATGGCTTGGCCAGGCCGAGCGCATCGAGTCGGGCTGGTGGGATGGCGGCGATGTGCGCCGTGACTACTACCGCATCGAAACCCGCGAAGGGCTGCGCGGTTGGGCCTACCGCGACCTCGCCCAACCCGGCCCCCTGTGGCTGCAGGGCTGGTTCGCATGAGCCTGCCTGAGTATGCCGAGCTGCATTGCCTGTCGAATTTCAGTTTCCAGCGCGGCGCCTCCAGCGCCGACGAGCTGTTTCGTCGAGCCCATGAGCAGGGCTATCAGGCCCTGGCAATCACCGACGAATGCACCCTGGCCGGTATTGTCCGTGCCTGGCAGGCAGCCCGTGAGCATGGCGTAAGGTTGATCGTCGGCAGCGAAGTGCAGGTGCAGGACGGGCCGCGCCTGGTGCTGCTGGTGGAGAACCTGACCGGCTACCAGAGCCTCTGCGCGCTCATCACCCGCGCGCGGCGCCGGGCAGAGAAGGGCGAGTATCGATTACTGGCCGAAGATCTGCAGGCACATTGCGCAGGCTTGCTGGCGCTGTGGATCGCTGACGACCCTGACGACCCCGAACCCGGTCGCTGGTTGCAGACACTGTTCCCCGAACGCCTGTGGCTGGCGGTGCACCTGCACCGTGGCAGCGACGACGCATCGCGCTTGCAGCGTTTGCGTGTCCTGGCCGGGCAACTGGCGATTCGCGCCGTGGCCTGTGGTGACGTGCACATGCATGTGCGTGGCCGTCGCGCCTTGCAGGATTGCATGACCGCGATCCGCCAGCACTGCACGGTGGCCGAAGCCGGTGGCTACCTCTACCCCAATGGCGAACGTCACCTGCGCAGCCGCGAACAACTGGCCGAACTGCACCCCGGCGACCTGCTGGCCGAAACCCTGGTCATCGCCGAGCGCTGCCGCTTCGAGCTGAGCGAGCTGAAGTACCAGTACCCCCGTGAGCTGGTCCCCGAAGGCCACAGCCCGGCGAGCTGGTTGCGTCGGTTGTGCGAGCAGCGCCTGGCGATACGCTGGCCGCAAGGCGCCAGCGCCGAGGTGTACCAGACCCTCGAAGGCGAGCTGGCGCTGATCGAAGAGTTGGGGTACGAGAGTTACTTCCTCACCGTCCATGACATCGTCGATTTCGCCCGTCGGCAGAACATTCTCTGCCAGGGGCGGGGATCTGCCGCCAATTCGGTGGTGTGTTTCGTGCTGGGGATCACCGAGCTCGACCCGATGACCCACCGCCTGCTGTTCGAGCGTTTCCTCTCACGCGAACGCAACGAGCCGCCTGACATCGACGTGGATTTCGAACACGACCGCCGCGAAGAGGTGATTCAGTACGTGTTCAGGCGCTATGGCCGGCACCGCGCGGCACTTACGGCGGTGGTCAGCACTTATCACGCCGCCGGCGCCGTGCGTGACGTGGCTCGGGTGCTGGGCCTGCCGAGCGACCAGGTGGATGCCCTGGCCAAATGCTGCGGGCGCTGGAGCGACCGCATCCCCGATGCGCAGCGCCTGGCCGAGGCCGGCTTCGAGGCGCAGAGCCCGTCGTTGCGACGCATCCTGGTGCTGGCCGGCGAGCTGATCGGTTTCCCTCGGCACCTGTCGCAGCACCCTGGCGGCTTCGTGATTTCCGAACAGCCACTGGACCAGCTGGTGCCGGTGGAGAACGCCGCCATGCCCGAGCGCACGGTGATCCAATGGGACAAGGACGACCTGGACATGGTCGGCCTGCTCAAGGTCGATGTGCTCGCCCTGGGCATGCTCAGCGCCCTGCGCCGTTGCTTCGATCTGCTCCGGCTGCACCGTGGCCGCGAGCTGACCCTGGCCAGCATCCCCCAGGAAGACCCGGCCACCTACGCGATGATCAGCCGCGCCGAGACCATGGGTGTGTTCCAGATCGAGTCGCGGGCACAGATGGCCATGCTGCCGCGCCTTAAGCCGCGCACCTTCTACGACCTGGTCATCGAAGTGGCGATCGTGCGGCCCGGGCCGATCCAGGGGGACATGGTGCATCCGTATCTGCGGCGGCGTCTGAAGCAAGAGCCGGTCACCTATCCTTCGGAAAAGCTCAAGGCGGTTTTCGAGCGCACCCTCGGCGTGCCCTTGTTCCAGGAGCAGGTGATGGAGCTGGCCATGGTTGCAGCCGACTACACCCCGGGCGAAGCCGACCAGTTGCGCCGCAGCATGGCGGCGTGGAAGCGTCATGGCGGGCTGGAGCCGCATCGCGTGCGTTTGCTCGAGGGCATGTTGCGCAACGGTTACGAGCTGGCCTTTGCCGAGCGCATCTTCGAGCAGATCAAGGGCTTCGGCAGCTATGGTTTTCCCGAGTCCCACGCCGCCAGCTTCGCCTTGCTGTGCTATGCCAGCAGTTGGCTCAAGTGCCACGAGCCGGCGATCTTCACCTGCGCGTTGATCAACAGCTGGCCCATGGGCTTCTACAGCCCCGACCAGCTTTTGCAGGAGGCGCGTCGGCAGGGCATCGAAGTGCGACCGGTGGATGTCGTTCACAGCCTGTGGGACTGCACCCTGGAACCGCAGGGCAATGGCGCCCTGGCGATTCGCCTGGGGCTGCGGCAGGTCCGCGGTTTCGGCGAAGACGACGCCCGGCGCCTGGAGCAGGCGCGGGCGCAGCAGCCATGGCGGGATGTCGAGGACCTGTGCCTGCGTGCGTCCCTCGACAGCCGCGCCCGCGCGCGCCTGGCCGATGCCGGTGCCTTGCGTGCCCTGGCTCGCGATCGCCATCAGGCGCGCTGGCAGGTCGCTGCCGTGCAGACGCAACTGCCGTTGTTCGCTGGGGTCGAGTCTGCGCCTGAGAGCGAAGTGAGCTTGCCGGCGCCGAGTGTGGCCGAAGACCTGTTCGCCGACTACGCGACCCTGGGCACCACACTTGGCCCGCATCCCTTGACGCTGCTGCGTTCACGCCTGCGCGCGCTGGGTTGCCGCAGCTCCCGTGAGCTGGATGGCTTGAGCCATGGCGACAGTGTCGCCGTGGCCGGCATCGTCGTAGGTCGCCAGCGCCCCCAGACGGCCAGCGGCGTGACCTTCGTCACCCTGGAGGACGAGTTCGGCATGCTCAATGTGGTGGTGTGGCGGGATCTGGCCGAGCGACAGCGGCGAGCCCTGGTGGGCTCGCAATTGCTCAAGGTCAGTGGTCGGCTGGAGCAGGAAAATGGTGTCAGACACTTGATCGCGCGGCGGTTGGAGGATGTCAGTGGGTTGCTGCAGGGCCTGGATACAAGAAGCCGGGATTTCCATTGAGCCCGGCATTGGCTTCTGTTTTTGCTCCGCTTTTGCTTCTAGGCGCGCAGCGCCCTGAGGCGTAGCCGAAGTTGCCAGGCGAAGTGTTTGCGTAGAGGCTGATAGGTGCTCGCCGAAAGATATTTAGCGCCTCTGAGATCGAGCGCCGCCCGCGCGGCGCTTCGCGGGCAAGCCCGCTCCCACATTTGTTTTCGGGCCAGTTTCTCCTGTATCCATCATCGTTACG
>NZ_JBNFMU010000225.1:0-39825 GCF_049942315.1 Pseudomonas wayambapalatensis | reverse complement strand
CGGGCAAGTCGCAGCGGCGAACCGCCACTCCTACAGGAATCATGTGCAAGACCTCAGTAATCCACCCGCCCGGTATGGCTGTTGAGCGAAATCACCCGGGTCTTGCCGATCCGATGCCTGAAGATCTCGCGCAGGTACTTCACCGCTTTCTTCACGCATTCGCGCGACAGGCGGATGTCGTTGATCGAGACGAAGCGGCTCTTGTCGTTGATCAGCTCACGGTACTTCTTCTCGTACATCGGTTTGATCGCATACCAGTTGGTATCGAGGATCTTCGCCGGGTTCTCGAATTCGTTGAGCAGGTCGTCGATACGGTCTTCATCGAAATGCTCGCTGGTGATGAACTCCAGGATGGCGTTGTCCAGCGTGTCGTCGAAACGGTAGGGCGCGCGTGCGAAGCAGCGCTTGATGAAGGCCACGATCAGCGTCAGGAAGTCGTCCGACAGGCAGGGGCTCTTGGCGATCAGAGTGGTCAGCGACAGGTTGGCCGAGGCACCGATCACCAGCGCGTAGCGCTTGAGCGTGGTGTTGGGGAACAGGCTGTTGAGGTGGGTCTTGAGCCGGTTCAGGTCCATGTACGACAGCTTGTAGTCCTTGGGCAGCGATACGATCGATACCACCGACGAGCAGTTCTTGAAGAAATGCAGGTCGTGCAGGGCCGCTGCGTCGAAGCCCGAGGCCTGGTACTGCTCCAGTGCCGCGCGATAGCGACGCGACTCGATGGGCAGCAGGCTGATGCCCTCGATGGCCTGGGTCTGCTTGTTGAAGTGGGGCAGGTCGATGGAGCGCAAGAACAGGTCGTCGATGTCCAGGCGCGGCGATTCGCGTTCGAACACCTTGAACTTGTCCGAGCCCTGCGCGGGCGCCTCCGGCACTACCGATTCGGCATAGGCGATGGCGACCGGGCCCGCGAGGCTCATGAACAGGTCGTTGGCATCCAGGCGGATGGTTTCGCCAATGTCGATGCCGGCACGGCGGAAGTAGTTCTGGTCGTAGTCGGTGGTTACGGCCTGGGCGGTGAGGATGTTGAAAATCTGCTGAGAGATGTACTGGTTGGCATGCTTCTCCATGGCATTGACGTCGATGTTCTGGATCGTGCCGTCATCGCTCTCTTCGGCATAGCGCATGATGTCGTTGGAGATCAGCATCATTGCGTTCCAGGGGCGGATGCGCCCCATCACGCTGGCCTCGCTGCTGTCTTCGTTGTCGAAGTTGTACGAGAAGTCCCATTCTTCGGACAAATACTTGCACAGCAGGCGCCCGGCATTGATGTGCAAGGCTTCGGACATTTCGCTGCGGTGGTCGGAGGCATTGGGCAGTACGCAGATGCCGCTGGTGAAGATCGGCTCGAACACGAACGAATGCCCGCCCTTGCCGTCGTTCTCGTCGGCCGGCTTGGTGTCGAAGGTCTTGTTCATGTACGAGTACTGCTGGGCCAGGCCGAACTCCGAGGCCATCCCTGAGCCGGTCCCGCCGCCGGCGCTGAAGATGTAGAAGTACAGGCGCGATTGGTTGGCCTTGATGCCGCAGGAATCGATCAGGTAGGAGTGGATGAGTTTCCAGTCGGCGCTCGAGAAGCGCTGGGTATCCTTGTTGAGGATGATCTTGGCCAGGTACTGGCCGAGGATCGGCGCATTGCCGGCGCCACCGGCGTGCACCTCGGACAGGTCCATGATCTTCATCTTGCTGTAGTCGCGCAGGAAGCCCCCGCGCTCACCCTTGCGCGAAAAGCGGATGCGTCCTGCGATGTCCTTGTCCAGGTCGCCGAGCATCACCAAGGGCTCGACCAGAAATACCGGCTTGGCGCCCTTGTTCTGCACCAGGCGCAGGTTCTGTCGGATCCAGCGTGCAGGGCTGTAGCCGCCTTCGCTTCTGTTGCGGTCTTCGTTGTTGAATTCGTTGAGGAAGAAGGTACGTGCGTTGTACACCAGTTCCGCCACGTCAAGGGCAATGTTCGAACCGCAGCGCCCCAGGCCGATCAGGCATACCGAAGGGAACTGCTGGTCCAGACGCAATTGGCTTTCGTCTTCCGCGTGCAGGCCCTGCGGGAACACCAGGTCACGCAGGCCGTCGAGGTTGTCGAGGATGCGCTGGATATCGTTCTCGGTGAAGTACAGATATTGCGCGGGGACGTTGCGGGTGGCCTGGCCGCCACCGAGGGGCAGCGAGGTGATGCTGGTCGAGGGCTCGGGCACTGCATTGGCAGAAGTATTATTGGAGGTCATAGTGCGCCATTTGCCTGGAGTGGTGGACGGTCGGAAGATATGTCATCTAGCCATTACGTAAATCCGGCGACTGTAGCAGTGCGCCTTTTGCCCATGCGATAGGGGTTTACCCTATGGTCGATAGTGGTTTTACGCTGGCACCTGCACTGCATCGCCCGAGAGCCACGCTTCTTTAATCCTTGCCTGGAGTCATTCATGAGTACTGCATTGCCTTCCCTGGGGTTTGCCGGCATCGGTCTGATGGGGCTGCCGATGTGCCGTCGCCTGCTGGCTGCCGGCTATCCGCTGACCGTGTGGAACCGTAGCCCGCAGAAGTGCGCCGAATTGGTCGCCGCCGGGGCACGTCTGGCCGAGAGCCCGGCAGCGTTGTGCCGTGACACTGAGATCGTGCTGCTGTGCCTGGCCGACACGGGCGTAGTACGTGAGGTGGTGTTCGGCGAGCAAGGCATCGCCCAAGGCGGTCGCAGTGGCCAGTTACTGGTGGATTTCTCCAGCCTTGAGCCAACCGCCACCCGCGAGATGGCCGCGGAACTTGCGGCGCTGTGCGGCATGGCCTGGCTAGACGCACCAGTGTCCGGCGGTACGCCGGGCGCCGAGGCGGGAACCCTGGCGATCATGGTGGGTGGTGACGTTGCAGACCTGGCGCGCGTACGCCCGGTGTTGCTGACCCTCGGCCAGCGCGTGACGCACATGGGGGCGGTTGGCGCCGGCCAGGTGACCAAGGCCTGCAACCAGATGATCGTTGCTTGTAATGCCCTGGTGATTGCCGAAGTGGTGGCCCTGGCCGAACGTTCAGGGGTGGATGCCAGCCTGATCGCCGAAGCACTCTCCGGTGGGTTCGCCGACTCTCGGCCGCTGCAGATCCTCGCGCCGCAGATGGCGCAAAGCTGCTACACCCCGGTCAAATGGCATGTGCGCACCTTGCTCAAGGACCTCGACACTGCGGTGAAGTTTTCCCGCGAGCAGGGTTCGGCAACGCCGATCAGTGGCCTCGCCGCGCAACTGATGCGCCTGCACGGCAGCCAGGGGCATCTGCAAAACGATCCGGCGACCCTTGTAGAGCTGTTCCGCGCTCGGGAGTGAAGTCGCTGTCCAGATTGTCGAGGCGTTCCAGCACTGGCTGCAGGTCGGTCAGCGGGACTGGACGGCTGAGCAGGTAGCCCTGAAGGAAGTCGCAGCCTTGGGCGGCGAGAAACGCGCGTTGTTCGTCGGTCTCCACGCCCTCGGTGACGACCTGCAGGTGCAGGGTATGGGCCATGATGATGATGGCCTGGACGATCTCACGGTCTTGCTGGCTGCCCGGCACATCCTGGATGAACGAACGGTCGATCTTCAGCACGTCCAGGGGAAGGCGCTTGAGGTAGGCCAGCGATGAATAGCCGGTGCCGAAGTCGTCGATCGACAGGGCCACGCCCTGGGCGCGAATGCGTTTTAGCAGGTTGATGGTGCGGTGGATATCGCCCATCAAGGCGTTTTCGGTGACTTCCAGTTCCAGTTGGCGAGCCGCCACACCGGCCTGGAACAAGGCCATCTCCACCTCGCTGGCCAGTTCCTCGCGCCCCAGCGTCACCGCGGAGCAGTTCACCGTGACCTTGAGATGTCCGTAGCCAAGGCGGTTGAGTTCGGCGAGGTCTTCGCAGGCGCGGCGCAGTACCCACAGGTCGAGTTCGGCGATCAGGCCATTGGCTTCGGCAATCCCGATGAAGCGGTCGGGGCCGAGCAGGCCATGCTGCGGGTGCTGCCAGCGTACCAACGCTTCCAGCTTGGCGACCCGTGTGCTGTGCAGGTCGAAGATCGGCTGGTAATGCACGCGCAGTCCGCTCTCTTCGAGCAGCGCCACGCGCAGTTCCTCTTCCAGTTGCAACTCGAGCGTGGCGCGGGTCTTCAGGCTGCTGTTGAAGAAATTCAGGTTGTTGCGCCCGCCGCCCTTGGACTGGTACAGCGCCAGGTCGGCATTCTTCAGCAACTCCTCAACGCTGCGCCCGTCGTCGGGAAAGATGCTGATGCCGATGCTGGTGGTCATGACCATGCGTCGCCCGCCCAGGTCGATCGGCTCCTTCATGCGTTGCATGATGCGTTGCGCCAGGTGGCGGGCCTCGTCGCGGTTGTGCAGGCTGGTGACGATGCAGAACTCATCGCCGCCAAAGCGTGCCACCACATCCTGGGAGCGGGTCGCCGCCTTGATGTGCCCGGCGATCACCTTGAGCAGTTCGTCGCCGGCAGCGTGCCCGAGGCTGTCGTTGATGCGTTTGAAGTGGTCGATGTCGAGGAACATCACGGCCAGCATGCCTTCGCTCGCGGTCTGCTCGGCCAGGCGTTCGGCAAAGACCTGGTTGAAGCCGCGGCGATTGACCAGGTTGGTCAGGGCATCGTAGTGGGCGGCCTGTTGCAGCGAAGCCCGGGCCTGATCGAGCTGGCTCAGCAGTACGTTGACCCGACGCAGATCATGTTCCTTGCTTTGCAGTTTCTTGTCGGCCAGGGCCGCGCTGATGCTGCTGCCACTGATCAGCAGGGTGATGAACGCGATGGTCAGCCCCAACTGCAGGCTGTTGTTGGCTGAGGGCAGTTGCAGGGGCATGTTGTCTGGGATCACCAGCGACAGTGCAGCCATGCCGGTGAAATGGGTAAGGACGATGCCCGCCGCCATCATCAGGCTGGCGCCGTATTTCATCACCAGGTGCAGGGTCCCGCTGCCACTGCGAAAATGCCGGGCCATCAGCAGCGCCACCAGGCTGGTGACAGTGGCGATGCCCAACGAGGTGAGCAGCAGTGGGGTCTGGTAGTACTGCAGGGCGCTGGTCTGCAGCGCGGCCATGCCGACGTAATGCATCACGGTAATGCCGAGGCCGATCGCCAGTGCGGCCTGCAGGTAATGACGCCACTGCATCACCGTGCGATCGAGGCTGTTCATCGCCAGCCACGCGGCGAGCAGGGCGATGATCAGCGAAAGGGCGGTCAGCGGCATGTCGTAGTGCACTTCAAGTGGCGCCTGGAACGCCAGCAGGCTGATGAAGTGCATGGCCCAGATACCGCTGGCCAGGCAGCAGGCACCGAGGATCCGCCATTGGCGGCGGGCGTTGAGCGCCTCGCTGTGACTTTGCCGCTCGGCCATGTCCAGGGTGGCGAAGCATGCAGCGCAGGCCACCAGGTAGGCGAGCATGACCAGGAAAGGGTTATGACGGCAGTCGAGGATGATTTGTCCGGTCGCCGGAAGCTCGGCGAACAATTGAAGTCCCAGCCACTCCATTGCCTGTCTCTTCGTCGAGTTTGCACTCGTCTCCTAACAGCGTGGTGGAGACCGTTGAAACCCGAGTATAGGAAAGGGAAACTAGGCCTTCCTGATTAATGGCAATTTGATCTCTACCATTTGGACATGGAGTCGATAGCGGAAGGTTATAAAAAGGGTGGGGCGACCTGGATTCTGATGTCGTCTCTTCCGCGGGCAAGCCCGCTCCTGCAGCTGCAGGAGCAGGCGAGCGAAAGGGGCCGCAGTTCTATCAGCCGGCCACCAGCACGCGAATCGCTTCCAGACGCAGCGCGGCCTTGTCGAGCATTGCCAGGCCTTCTTCGCGCTGCTTGCGCAGGGCGTCGATCTCGCTGTCACGCACGCTCGGGTTGACGGCCTTGAGCGCCGTCAGGCGCGCCAGCTCTTCGTCGGCTTCAGCCGCCAGGCGGCGCTGCGCGTCGGCGACACGCTCGTCGTGCACTGGCAGTACCTTCGCCTCGCCAGCGGTGATGCGCTTGGCCAATACATCGCGCTGGGCCTGGATGAACTTGTTGGCGCTGGCCTTGGGCACGCTCTCGAGCTGGTCGTTGAGGGTTTCGAAGGCAACCCGCGGCGCCAGGTCGTTGCCGTTGGTATCGAGCAGGCAGCGCAAGGCGGCCGATGGCAGGTAGCGACCCAGTTGCAGGCTGCGTGGCGCCACCACTTCGCTGACATAGAGCAGTTCGAGCAGCACGGTGCCAGGCTTGAGCGCCTTGTTCTTGATCAGCGCCACCGCGGTGTTGCCCATCGAACCGGACAGCACCAGGTCCATGCCGCCCTGGACCATCGGGTGCTCCCAGGTCAGGAACTGCATGTCCTCTCGCGACAGGGCCTGGCCACGGTCGTAGGTGATGGTCACGCCTTCGTCGTCGCCCAGCGGGAAGCTGGCGTCGAGCATTTTCTCGCTGGGCTTGAGCACCAGCGCGTTTTCCGAATGGTCTTCGCTGTCGATGCCGAAGGCGTCGAACAGGGTTTCCATATAGATAGGCAGGGCGAACTGGTCGTCTTGCTCGAGAATCGCCTCGACCAGTGCCTCGCCTTCGCCGGCGCCGCCGGAGTTGAGCTCCAGCAGACGGTCACGGCCGCTGTGCAGCTCGGCCTCCAGGCGCTCGCGCTCGCCGCGGGCCTCGGCAACCAGGGCGCTCCAGGCCGCATTGTCGCCGCCGACCAGTTGCGCCAGCAGGCGTGGGCCGAACTGGTGCTGCAGGGCGTTACCGGTCGGGCAGGTGTTGAGGAAGGCATTCAGGCCTTCGTGGTACCACTGGAACAGGCGCTCTTGCGGGCTGTCCTGCAGGTACGGGATGTGCAGCTGGATCGTGTGTTTCTGACCGATCCGGTCGAGACGGCCGATGCGTTGCTCGAGCAGGTCCGGGTGCGCCGGCAGGTCGAACATCACCAGGTGGTGGGCGAACTGGAAGTTGCGGCCTTCACTGCCGATCTCCGAGCAGATCAGCACCTGCGCGCCAAATTCTTCGTCGGCGAAATAAGCAGCGGCGCGGTCACGCTCGAGGATGCTCATGCCCTCATGGAAAACCGTGGCGGGGATGCCGGAGCGCACGCGCAGAGCGTCTTCCAGGTCCATGGCGGTTTCGGCGTGGGCGCAGATCACCAGCACCTTGGTGCGCTTGAGCATCTTCAGGGTGTCGATCAGCCAGTCGACCCGTGGGTCGAAGCGCCACCAGCGTTCGTCGTCGCTGACTTCACCCTGGGCCTGGAAGGCCACTTCCGGGTACAGCTCGGCACGCTCGCCGGCAGGCAGCGCGCTGTACGGCTCGGGGTTGGCGAGCGGGTAGGGGTGCAGTTGGCGCTCGGGGAAGCCCTGGATCGCGGCGCGGGTGTTGCGGAACAGCACGCGGCCGGTGCCATGGCGGTCGAGCAATTCGCGGATCAGGCGTGCGCTGGCCTGGCTGTCACCATCGCTGACTGCGGCCAGCAGGGCTTCGCCCTCGGCGCCGAGGAAATTGTGAATGGTGGCGTGCGCCTTGGGCGACAGGCGGCCTTCGTCGAGCAGTTCCTGCACGGCTTCGGCTACCGGGCGATAGTGCTCGCTCTCGGCGCGGAAGGCGGCCAGGTCGTGGAAACGGTTGGGGTCGAGCAGGCGCAGGCGGGCGAAATGGCTGTCCTGGCCGAGCTGCTCGGGGGTGGCAGTGAGCAGCAGCACGCCAGCAATGACCTGGGCCAGTTGCTCGACCAGCGCGTATTCGGCGCTGGCCTGTTCCTCGTGCCAGACCAGGTGGTGGGCTTCGTCGACCACCATCAGGTCCCAGCCGGCGGCGAACAGTGCGTCCTGGGCCTTTTCATCGTCGACCAGCCATTCCAGCGCCACCAGCGCCAGTTGGGCATCTTCGAACGGGTTGCTGGCATCGCTCTCGATGAAGCGTTCGGCGTCGAACAGTGCCACCTGCAGGTTGAAGCGCCGGCGCATTTCCACCAGCCACTGGTGCTGAAGGTTTTCCGGGACCAGGATCAGCACACGGCTGGCACGGCCCGTCAGCAGTTGGCGGTGGATGACCAGGCCCGCCTCGATGGTCTTGCCCAGGCCCACTTCGTCGGCCAGCAATACCCGCGGGGCGATACGGTCGGCGACTTCACGGGCAATGTGCAACTGGTGGGCGATCGGCTGGGCGCGGCAGCCGCCCAGGCCCCAGAGCGTGGAGAGCATCTGCTTGCTGCTGTGCTGCAGCGTGTTGTAGCGCAGCGAGAACCACGACAGCGGGTCGATCTGCCCGGCGAACAGACGGTCGCTGGCCAGACGGAACTGGATGAAGTTCGACAGTTGCGTCTCAGGCAGGGTACGCGCCTCGTTCTGCCCGTCCAGGCCATGGTAGACCAGCAGGCCGTCGACATCCTCGACCTCGCGCACGGTCAGCTTCCAGCCATCGAAGTGAGTGATCTGGTCTCCCGGCGAGAAGCGCACGCGGGTCAGCGGCGCGTTGCGTAGCGAGTACTGGCGGGTATCGCCAGTGGCCGGATAGAGCACGGTCAGCAGGCGGCCATCCTGCGCCAGGATGGTTCCCAGGCCGAGCTCGGCTTCGCTGTCGCTGATCCAGCGTTGCCCCGGTTGATACTGCTGCGCCATACTGCCTGAACTCCCGCGATGAAAAAGCGCACTATCTTAACGGATAGGCCCGGCGGACCAAAGCGTTCAGCCACTTCATCGACGAATACCCTTTAGTCAACGAGGGCCTCGCGCCAACATGCCTGTCACGCACCGCTGGTTGAACCTCTCCCTGGCCGTGGGCAGCCTGGCGCTGCTCGCGGCCTGTGACCAGAAGAAGT
This sequence comes from Pseudomonas wayambapalatensis, assembly GCF_049942315.1. Classification (NCBI taxonomy): domain Bacteria; kingdom Pseudomonadati; phylum Pseudomonadota; class Gammaproteobacteria; order Pseudomonadales; family Pseudomonadaceae; genus Pseudomonas; species Pseudomonas wayambapalatensis. Next base: position 31,056 of record NZ_JBNFMU010000225.1, on the reverse strand, counting down.
TCGAGATCCTCGCGCCGATCCCGGTCGAGCAACTGGAAGTCCTGGGCGTGCAGACACCGCTCAAGAGCGTGCATTTCCACGACCGCGAGGGCGAAGGCCTGCTGGTGCTCAGCCGTGTCGACGGCCAGGCGACCGATGCCGAGAGCGAACAGGAAGTCGACAAGGTCGTTCTCAAGGCCACGCTCTATGGGCGTGCGAGCGAAAGCGAGGCGTTCAAGCCACGCTGGCAGATCGACCAGGAAACGACCTGTCCCGGGCTGGACCTGGATGTCGATTTCTATACCGATGTCAGCGACGTCACCGACCTGAACAAGGATGGTGTCGCCGAAGTCACCGTGGCCAGCCACGCCTTCTGCGGCGGCGGCATCGACCCGCACGACATCAGCATCGAAATGCGCGAAGGCCAGGCGATCTACAGCATCAGTGGTCAGTCGCAGATCAGCCCGGCGGGCGAGGAGCCCATCGGCGGCGAGCGCGAGGACAGTGCGTCGCTCAAGAGTGCGCCGCAGGTGCTGCGCGAGCACATGGACGCGGTCTGGCAGCAGGTCTACAAGAGGCCCTGGAGCGAGACCAGCCAGCCCGCGGACGACGATCCCGACGACGAAGGCGAGTGATCGCGGTCTATACTTTGCAAACGGTATTGTGACCAGCCGCACAAACCCTTGCCCATGTGCTCAAGGCGCACCGTGACTGGCCGACACAGTGGCTACAGGAGAACCGACTCATGCTGCCGCCGATCATCCCGCTCAGTGCCGTGCCCGTGACCTCGCAACAAGACCCCGTCAAGCAGACCCCCAATATTCCTCCGGTGGTTCCGGCCCAGCCTGCCTCCAGTGATGGCACCATCGACCTCAAGCAGCAGCGCGACCCGCAGGATGAGGCCTATCGGCTGCGCGAAGAGCAGCGCCGCCAGCAGCAACGTCGCCAGCAACGCCGACAGGACGAGCAGGAAGAGCTCTACAGCGCCATGCCTGGCGATGAACTCAATGCCGACAACACCGTGCCGGTGGCGCCGCTGGGTGAGCGGCCGCGCCAGGGGCTGCTGGTGGATATCGAAGTCTGAGGCGGGGCTGTTCAGCGTCGCCATCAGGCTTCATCATGGGCGCATCCGCTGTCAGTCGAGCCCGCCCATGAGCCAAGACAACCTGATCGACTTCGGCGCCGAGCGCGCCAAACGTATCCACGACATCAAGGACAAGCGCCTGGATGAAATGCGCCAGGCCTTCGAGCAGGCCATGCCGTTGGCGAAAAGCAAGAAGAAAAGCAAAAGCAAGCCCAAGAAACGCTGAAAACTGATGCAGGTCAAACCTGCGCCCCCTCTTGTGCCCGGTCCCGGGCCCTATTGACCCTGGTCAATTTCTCCTCCCCGCATATTCGTTACCTTGCACACATCGGACAACGGCAACGAATCGGGAGGCCGACATGTTCTTCGACAACGTGGTGTTCGCCGGTGTGGTGACAGTCGGGTTGATGTTGACGTTCTTTGCCGGTCTGGGACTTTTCATCTGGAAGGATGCGAACAAGCGCAAATCGCGCTGATTCTTCCGGGTATACGAGCACGCAAGGCATTTAGGGCGACTTCGGTCGCCTATTTTTTTGCCTTTTTAAAAGATGATTAGCTAGCTAATTAGTTGATTGCATTTTATTCTTCCATCCGTTGTCTATCTTTCTACTCAATATCCCCCCGCAAGGTCCGCTTCGTGCCCATCACCCTCCAGGCCCTGTTCGCACCCACCAGCCCTGCTCTGAAGTTCGCCATCAAGACCCTGCTGGGCGGTGGACTGGCGCTGTGGCTGGCGCTGCGCTGGGGGTTGGAGCAACCCGCCTGGGCCTTGATGACTGCGTTCATCGTCGCCCAGCCGCTGTCGGGCATGGTGGTGCAGAAGGGCCTGGCGCGACTGGCCGGCACCTTGGTCGGTACGTTCATGTCGGTGGTGTTCATTGGCCTGTTCGCCCAGACCCCGTGGTTGTTCCTGCTGACCCTGGCCTTGTGGCTGGCCCTCTGTACCGCCGCTTCAACCCAATTGCGCAGTGCCTGGGCCTATGCCTTCGTGCTGGCCGGCTATACCGCAGCGATCATCGCGTTGCCGGCAATCGACCATCCCTTGCAGGTGTTCGACCAAGCGGTGGCGCGCTGCACCGAAATCTGCCTGGGCATCGTTTGCGCCACGGCCACCAGCGCGCTGATCTGGCCCATGCGCGTCGAGCAGCAACTCGGCGGCCAGGCGAGGCAGGCCTGGCAGAACGGCATGCAGACCGCCAGCGCCATGCTCGGCGGCGAAGACGAAGCGCGCCAGGGCTTGCTGGATATCCTTGGACGCATCGTCGCCATCGACGCTCAGCGTGAACATGCCTGGTTCGAAGGCAGTCGTGGTCGCCAGCGGGCCCGGGCGATCCGTGGCCTGAGCCAGAAGCTGATGGTGCTGCTGCGCATCTCGCGTTCGGTGCGTCGTCAGTGGCGTCAGCTTGACGAACATCAAGCGGCGCACCTGGCGCCTTGGCTCGAGGAGGTTCGGACCCAGTTGGCCAGCCCCGACCAACCCAGCCTTCTGTTGTTGCGCCAGCGCGTCTGGGACGCTGCTCACGATGAACAGATCAGCCCCGCCGAGCATTTCTGCCTGGCGCGCCTGGCCTTGCTGCTGGATTTCGCCATGGCCGCCACCCAGGCGTTGCTCGATGTGGAGGAGGGGCGAACGCCCAAGGATGTATCGCTGGGCCTGGCGGCGCATCGCGACTTGCCGCTGGCGCTGCTGTTCGGCTCGCGCAGTGCGTTGGCGTTTCTGGTCATGAGCAGTTTCTGGCTGGCCACGGCCTGGCCCTCGGCCCCCGGAGGCCTGGTGCTGACCTGCGTGGTCTGCAGCCTGTTCGCCAGCCGCGAGAACGGCGCACAGATCGGCTTGAGCTTTTTGCGTGGCATCTTGCTGGCGATTCCGGCGGCGTTTTTCGTCGGGCAGATCCTGTTGCCGCAATGGAGCAGTTTCGCCTTGCTGTGTCTGGGCATGGGCGTGCCGCTGTTCTTCGGTGCGCTGGGCATGGCCCATCCGCGCACGGGGCCGACGGCGACCTCGTACTGCCTGCATTTCATCGTGCTGGTGGCACCCCTCAACGCCATGCACTTCGACGTGGCCAGCATGCTCAACAGCGCCCAGGCCATGCTCATTGGTGTGGGGGCGGCGGTACTGGCGTTTCGCTTGGTCGTGCTGCGTAATCCGAAGTGGCTGGGGCGGCGCCTGAGGGCCGCCACCCAGAGCGACCTGGTTCGCCTGACCCATCGCGACCTGCGGGGTGCTGACAGTTGGTTCGGTGGACGCATGGCCGATCGCCTGATGCAGTTGGCCCGTCATGCCAGCGAGTTGCCCGAGGCCGAGCGCAAGCGTTGGGACGATGGCTTGCATGGCTTGGACATCGGTGACGAGCTGGTGCACCTGCGCATGTGCCTGGCGGTAGCCCAGGTGCCGCTGGCCGGTGCCGAGCGCCAGTATCTGCAGCAACTGGAGGCGGTTCTGGCCAGTGGCCCTGCGCCTGGGCGCGGCCAGCGTCTGGATGCCGCCAGCGAACAGTTCATCGAGGCCCTGCGCCGCCAGCCGTCGAGCGACCCGCTGCGCCTGGCCATCGGCGCGGTCCTGCAATTGCAGAAGAGCTGGGGCAAGTGGTGCCGTTGGCAGGAGGAAGTCCATGGGGTTGCGTGAGTGGGCGCTGGGCGGCGTATTGCTCAGCCCGTTTCTGATCTATGTGCTGATGGCGTTGGCGCTTACCGGCCTGTTGCGCCTGGTGGTGCAGGCGACGCCGCTAGGACGCTGGATCTGGCATGAAGCGCTGTTCGATGCGGCGTTGTTCGTCTGTGTGCTGTCGTTGGTGGTACATCTGTTGGGACCTTTGTAAGGAGTCAGTCCATGCGTACAGCGGTACGTACCCTGGTCACCCTGTGCGTGGTGGCCATTGCCGTGTTTGCCGGGTATCACCTCTGGCAGTACTACATGCTCACCCCCTGGACCCGCGATGCGCGGGTGCGGGCCGATGTGGTGGTGATCGCCCCGGACGTGTCCGGCTGGGTGCGCGAACTGCGGGTACACGACAACCAGCCGGTGAAGGCCGGCGATGTGTTGATGACCATCGACCACGAGCGCTTCCAGGCCGCTTTCGACCAGGCCAGTGCCGTGGCTGAAACCCGCACCCAGCAGTTGCGCCTGCGTGAGCGCGAAGCGGCCCGACGCACGGCCCTGGGTCCGGAGGCGATCAGCGCCGAGCTGCGCGAGAACGCCCAGATCAACGCCGCAATCGCCCGTGGGGAACTGCACGAGGCGCAAGCGCAACTTCAAGTGGCGAAGATCAACCTGGCCCGCAGTGAAGTGCGCGCGCCGCGCAGCGGCCACATCACCAACCTGCGGCTGGCCCAGGGCAACTATGTCAATACCGGGCAATCGGTAATGGCGCTGGTGGACGAGTCGACCTTCTATATCCAGGCCTATTTCGAGGAAACCAAGCTGCCGCGCATACGTGTCGGCGATCCGGTGAAGGTCTGGCTGATGGGCGCAGGGGAGGCCATGCATGGGCATGTGGAGAGCATCAGCCGGGGCATCACCGACCGCAACTCGACGCCGGATGGACAGTTGTTGCCGGAGGTGGAACCGACCTTCAACTGGGTGAGGCTGGCGCAACGGATCCCGGTGCGAATCAGGCTGGACGAGATTCCTGCAGGGGTGAACCTCAGTGCCGGGATGACGGCGAGTGTGCAGGTGCGGGAGGATGAGGTGCAGCGCTGAACAAGCCCCCACAGGCACCCGGGTACCTGTGGGAGTGTTTGCCGATCAGGGTTGCTGGGCAGTGGCCGCCAGGACGATCTCGCGGATGCACACATACTGCGGCTGCTGGTACGCCCAGACGATCGCGCCGGCCACATCCTCGGCCTTGAGCACTACACCGCCCATGTCATTGGCTTTCCACGACTCGTAGTCGCGCTTGATGCCCTCGTCGGTGGTGTGGCCGAGCAGCTCGGTCTCGACCGCGCCCGGCGCGATGGTGACGACACGCACGTTGTGTGGCGCCAACTCTTCGCGCAGGTTTTCCGACAGGCCATGCACGGCGAACTTGGTGCCGACGTAGGCGACATGGTTGGGGAAGGTCTTGCGCCCGGCGACGGAGCTGACGTTGATCAGGGTGCCGGCGCGGCGTGCGACCATGCCGCTGGCCAGGGCATGCACGCCGTTTAGCAGGCCCTTGACGTTGATGTCGATCATCCGGTCCCACTGCTCGGGATCCTGCTCGTGCACCTGGCCCAGCAGCATCACGCCGGCATTGTTCACCAGCGCGTCGGCCGGGCCGTACAAGGCTTCGGCTTCGTTCACGGCCGCGACCAGCGCAGCACGGTCGCGAATGTCCACGGCGCGGCACAGGCAGTTGGGCAAGGCCAATGCTTCGAGACGTTCCAGGCGACGAGCGATCAGCAGCAGCGGGTGACCTGCGGCCGAAAATTGCTGAGCCGTGGCGGCGCCGATACCGGAGCTGGCGCCGGTGATGATGATCAGAGGTTTGTTCATGAGCGCCTCCTAGGCATAATCGTTTTCGATGGCCAGGATTGTAGGCGTCGATCCTGGCCATGAAAAACGGCTTATTCCTCTGGCTGGTATCGGTTCTATCTATGGATATTCGTCATCTCAAGGCGTTCATCGCCGTGTTCGAAGAACGCAACATCACCTTGGCCGCCCAGCGCCTGTGCGTGGCCCAGCCGACATTGTCGGTGACCATCCGGCAACTCGAAGACGACCTCGGCGTCAGTCTGTTCCTGCGCCAGGCCCGCGGGGTGGACGTCAGCGAGCAGGCGCGGGCGCTGTATCCCCAGGCGTGCCGCATGGTCGCGGAAGCCGAGGCGCTGCGCCTGCGCTTTCGCCAGGAGCAGGAGCGTGTCCCGCTCGCGCTGGGTATCGAGGCCGATATTGCTCCGGCCCAGGTCGAAGCATGCGTGCGTCTTGCGGCTCAGGCCGTGCCCGGGCTGCAATTGACGTTGCTGGACGGTTGCGAGGGCGATGCGCGGCTGGCCGATGAAGCCGAGCGCTGTGAGGATGAGCTCTTCCTGGCGCTGTGGGAAGAGTCGTTTGTCCTGGTCATGGCCACCGGCAGCCAGGCCGACGGTCGCTGGATCACCTGCCCGCAGCACCCTTCGCACCAGCGCCTGATGGGGCTGTATGGCGAGGGTGAGCAGGTGGCACAGGCCGGATCGTTGCAACTGGCGTTGGCGCTGGTCGCCGCCGGAATGGGCGCGGCCTGGTTGCCACAGTCGCTGGTCGAGCGCCACCCGGGGGTCTACTGGCAACCAGGGCCCGGCCCGGCGCTGCGGCGTCGGGTCGGGTTGTGCTACGCCGCCCAGGCTTTGGCCATTCCTGCCTTGGCCAGCTTGCAGCAGGTGCTGAGCGGCAGCAGCCTGGGTTAGAGGAGCATGCCGTCGGAGACTTCCAGGCGCTGCCCGGTTATCCAGCCATTACCGTCCTCAAGCAGCAGAGCGATGGCTGCGCCGATATCGTCGGGCAGGCCGGCGCGGCCCAGGGCAGTATTGCTGGCCACGAAGGCGTTGACCTGCGGATTGTCACGTATGGTGCCACCAAAATCGGTCTCGATGGCGCCCGGATGCCGCGCTAGACACCCAACTCCTTGGCCTGGTAGCGGGTGAGCACCTCCATGTCGGCGGGCCCGGGCCATGCGAGTGACGATGCTGTACCTGCGCCAGCGGCATGTTCCGCGCCGGGTACAGGCGTTCATGGGATGGATGGAGGCGCTGTTGACCGATCAGCTCGATCCGGCGGTATCCGGCGCTCGCTGAAAAACCTTGGCGAAGGCGGCGCAGGTTGCGTTAGTCTGCGCAACAAACGATCTGCGCGTTGCCCGACAGAGGCAACCGTTCCCGCCCGGCGTGCGTTCCTTCCGATTTCATTGCGAGGTAGCGTCATGGCCATTACATCCCAGGATATCTGCACAGCTGCTGAGCAGCTCAACGGCTTCGTCGGTTTTCATGGCAAGCGTGGCACGCATATCGTGCGCTTTTCCGAGGACGCATTCGGTATGGATGTCGCGGATGCGAGCATTACACCCTGCAGCGAGTTCGTCTGGCGTCCCGAGTCGGGGCAGCGCATGGCGCTCTGCCGTGAGCGCCTGGCACTGTTGGTGCAGCAGCATGTGGACGATCGTCTGAACATTGGCGAGCCGCTGCGGATCTATCTGCGCCGCATCGACCTGCCGGAGATCGTCGCCGAGCGAAGCCTGCGCTGAGCCTGCGGTTCAGTCGGGGTAGGCCAGCTTGAGAGGGCCAGCCTCGCTGCGAGCGACGTTGACCTGGTTGCGACCTTGATGCTTGGCGGTATAGAGCGCCTTGTCGGCGTCTTCAAGCCACTGCTCGGGCGTCTTCAGCCCAGGATGATAGGCCGAGAGGCCTATGCTCAGGCTGATGCGCAATTCCGGCAGTTGTGGGTTGCGATAGGCGCCGACCTGTTCACGCAGGCGCTCCATCGCAACACCGGCCTGGATCTGGTCGGTGGCAGGCAGGATCAGGCAGAACTCGTCACCGCCGTAGCGCCCGGCCAGGTCATCTTCGCGCAGGATGCGCTTGAGCTCATGGCTCAGTTGGCGCAGCACGCAATCACCGACCACGTGGCCGAAGGTGTCGTTGATGGTCTTGAAATGGTCGATATCGATCAGGGCGATGACGGCCGGGGCCTGCTGTTGCTGGCAGATCTGAAACCTCAGCAGCAGCAAGTCTTTCCATGAGCCGTGGTTGAGCAGCCCGGTGAGGCTGTCGGTGCGGCTCAAGGCGCTCAGTCGACGCTTGTGGTCGGCCAGCTTGATCGCCAACTGGTAGCAGACCCATCCGAGCGCCAGCGGGTAGAGCGTCAGCATTGGCAGGCAGGCATAGACCTGCAATGTCGTGGCTTGCAGTTGCAGGCCGGGGCCGAACAGCGCCATGGCCAGCAGCATGCCTGCCAGTTGCGCCAGCAACCCGCGCAGCACCAGGCGCTTGCCGCCTGCGGCGACGTTGTTCATGGTCATCATCGACAGGATGGTCACGGTCGGCAACGGATTGAAATGAATGGCCGCGGCCCAGAAGCCGCCGCTCAACGAATCGAGCAACAGGTTGCGCTGTTCGGCGCGGTAGGGCGCAGGGGAGCGGATCGCCCATTGATAAGCCAGGTGGGGCCAGGCCAGACCGTTGAGCAGCATCAGCAGCCACGCCCAGGTGGGCGGGTGCAGCGGGGCAAGTGCCGCCATGACGCTGAACAGGCCGATGCCCATGCCGATGGTACGCGGCAGGTAGATGCGTCTGACGAATGAGAGCCCCTTGCCGCTTCTGTTGTCGATCATGTCTATCGTTCTTTTTCTGCAGAAGCCGTTTATCGCATAAGTTGCATGAATATTGTTGAACAATGATTCATGGCGGAAAAATGACCTTACAAGCCAATTCACGGTTGATCCGATCATTGTGAGGTAGCATGAAGCCTATCTTCCTCCTCGGAGTGCTCCTGCTGATGGCCCCCATGGCTTCCCTCGCCGGCGAGCCGGCACCTTACAGAGATGGGCGTTTCCACAATCAGGCCGAGCTGCCCAAGGATGGCGTGCTCAAGAAGTTGCGCATCGGTCTCAAGTACCTGCTGCTGCGCAAGCCTCCCGAAACACGACCTGCCACTCCCCCGAGCCTGCAGCCGATGACCCGCCAGCAGGTACTCGATGCTCCCGACCACAGTCTCTGGCGTCTGGGGCACTCCACTGTACTGCTGAAACTGCGTGGACATTTCTTTATTACAGACCCGGTGTTTGCCGATCGCGCCTCGCCGGTGCAATGGGCCGGCCCGCTGCGCTTCCACGCTTCGCCGCTGGCGATCGACCAGTTGCCGCCGCTGGCTGCAGTCATTCTGTCCCACGATCACTTCGATCATCTCGATGAGTCGGCCATACGTCAGTTGGCGCCAAGCACCGGCCAGTTTCTTGCGCCGCTGGGCGTGGGCGACCGTTTGGTCGATTGGGGAGTGCCGAGCGACAAGGTGCGTCAACTGGATTGGTGGCAGGAAACCGAAGTTGCAGGCGTGCGCTTCGTCGCCACACCCGCGCAGCATTTCTCGGGGCGCGGCCTGTTCGACAGCAACAGCACCTTGTGGGCGTCGTGGGTAGTGATCGATGAAGGGCTGCGACTGTTCTTCAGTGGAGATACTGGATATTTCGAGGGCTTTCGTGAAATCGGCGAGCGCTTCGGACCCTTCGATCTGACACTGATGGAGACCGGCGCCTACAACCTGGCCTGGCCCAATGTGCATATGCAGCCTGAGCAGAGTTTGCAAGCGCACCTCGATCTGCGCGGGCGCTGGATGCTGCCGATCCACAATGGAACCTTCGATCTGTCCCTGCACAGCTGGCAGGAGCCGTTCGAGCGCATCGTCGCGCTCGCCGCGCAGGCCCAGGTTCCGTTGAGCACGCCACAGATGGGCGAGCGCGTCAGTCTCGATTCGCCCCATGCCGGGCAGAACTGGTGGCAGCCCAGGCCTTTGCGTCAGCGAGGCGACAGCACTGAGCGTGCAGTGGCGGTGCGCTGAGTATCAGCTTTCACGGCCCTTCTTTATTGGCGACTCTTGTTCATCATCCAGCAGCTTCGACGGCGGCTTGCCGCTGTCGCTGCGTACCTGGGCGTGGCTGATGAGGGCGAAGATGAAGCTGCCACCGATGATGTTGCCGGCCAGGGTCGGCAGGGCGAACTCCAGCCAGAAGCTGCGCCAGGTCTGCTCTCCGGCCCAGACCAGATAAGACACTTCTACCGAGCCGACGACGATATGGGTGAAGTCGCCCAGGGCCATCAAGTAGGTGATCATCAGGATGATCCAGATCTTGGCGTGTTCCATGGACGGGATCATCCAGACCATGGTCGCGATCATCCAGCCCGAGACGATGCCCTTGGCGAACATCTGGCTCGGATCGTTTTGCATCACCTTGCGCCCGATTTCGAGGAAGGCCACATCTGTCTTGCTGTCGAAGATCGGCAGCTCGAGCATCACCCACGCCACCAGCAAGGTGCCGGCGAGATTGCCCACCAGCACCACGGTCCACAGGCGTAGCAGGCGACCGAGGTTGGCGAGCGTAGGGGAGGTCATTACCGGTAGCACGGCGGTCAGGGTGTTTTCGGTGAACAACTGCTGTCGAGCGAGAATCACGGCAAGAAAACCAGCGGCGTAGCCGAGGCTGGCGATCACCTGACTGCTGTCGTTGTCTGGCAGGCGTGCATAGAACAGCCCCATGGCCATCAGCGACAGGCCCATGGTCAGGCCGGCAGCCAGTGCCGACCACCACAGGGCCGCGAGGGTGCGCTCCAGTTCCTGATCGCCCTGGGCGCGGATGATCTCGTGCAGTACTGCCGCGCGGGGTGGCTGGTTATGGCTGACTTCCTGCTCTTCATCTGCCGACAGGCCTGGTGTTTTCTCGTTCTGCGCTTTGCTCATCGTGGTGCGCTCCAGGGGGGGGTTCTCTACAGATCGATTGCGCTCGGATTAGTTGCCAGTGAGCTCCTGGGGGCAGATAAAAGTTTTTTTGGATCAAAGTGTTGACTGTGATTTCAAACCACGTATTATTCGCCTCCTCGCAGCGATGAACGCAGCGGGACAGTCGGTAAGTCGTTGACGTTGAAGGCTTTTGAAAGAAAGCGGTTTGAAAAAACTTCAAAATAAACGCTTGACAGGCAATGAGGAAAGCGTAGAATGCGCGCCTCGGTTGAGACGAAAAGCTCTTAACCAAACGCTCTTTAACAAATCGAATCAAGCAATTCGTGTGGGTGCTTGTGAGTATGGACTGATAGTCGCCAAGATTATCAGCATCACAAGTGGCCATGCGAGAAATCACATAGTCATTTGAGATTGCTGAGCCAAGTTTAGGGTTTCTTAAAAACCCAAGCAGTATTGAACTGAAGAGTTTGATCATGGCTCAGATTGAACGCTGGCGGCAGGCCTAACACATGCAAGTCGAGCGGATGACGGGAGCTTGCTCCTTGATTCAGCGGCGGACGGGTGAGTAATGCCTAGGAATCTGCCTGGTAGTGGGGGACAACGTTTCGAAAGGAACGCTAATACCGCATACGTCCTACGGGAGAAAGCAGGGGACCTTCGGGCCTTGCGCTATCAGATGAGCCTAGGTCGGATTAGCTAGTTGGTGAGGTAATGGCTCACCAAGGCGACGATCCGTAACTGGTCTGAGAGGATGATCAGTCACACTGGAACTGAGACACGGTCCAGACTCCTACGGGAGGCAGCAGTGGGGAATATTGGACAATGGGCGAAAGCCTGATCCAGCCATGCCGCGTGTGTGAAGAAGGTCTTCGGATTGTAAAGCACTTTAAGTTGGGAGGAAGGGCAGTAAGTTAATACCTTGCTGTTTTGACGTTACCGACAGAATAAGCACCGGCTAACTCTGTGCCAGCAGCCGCGGTAATACAGAGGGTGCAAGCGTTAATCGGAATTACTGGGCGTAAAGCGCGCGTAGGTGGTTCGTTAAGTTGGATGTGAAAGCCCCGGGCTCAACCTGGGAACTGCATCCAAAACTGGCGAGCTAGAGTATGGTAGAGGGTGGTGGAATTTCCTGTGTAGCGGTGAAATGCGTAGATATAGGAAGGAACACCAGTGGCGAAGGCGACCACCTGGACTGATACTGACACTGAGGTGCGAAAGCGTGGGGAGCAAACAGGATTAGATACCCTGGTAGTCCACGCCGTAAACGATGTCAACTAGCCGTTGGAATCCTTGAGATTTTAGTGGCGCAGCTAACGCATTAAGTTGACCGCCTGGGGAGTACGGCCGCAAGGTTAAAACTCAAATGAATTGACGGGGGCCCGCACAAGCGGTGGAGCATGTGGTTTAATTCGAAGCAACGCGAAGAACCTTACCAGGCCTTGACATGCAGAGAACTTTCCAGAGATGGATTGGTGCCTTCGGGAACTCTGACACAGGTGCTGCATGGCTGTCGTCAGCTCGTGTCGTGAGATGTTGGGTTAAGTCCCGTAACGAGCGCAACCCTTGTCCTTAGTTACCAGCACGTTATGGTGGGCACTCTAAGGAGACTGCCGGTGACAAACCGGAGGAAGGTGGGGATGACGTCAAGTCATCATGGCCCTTACGGCCTGGGCTACACACGTGCTACAATGGTCGGTACAGAGGGTTGCCAAGCCGCGAGGTGGAGCTAATCTCACAAAACCGATCGTAGTCCGGATCGCAGTCTGCAACTCGACTGCGTGAAGTCGGAATCGCTAGTAATCGCGAATCAGAATGTCGCGGTGAATACGTTCCCGGGCCTTGTACACACCGCCCGTCACACCATGGGAGTGGGTTGCACCAGAAGTAGCTAGTCTAACCTTCGGGAGGACGGTTACCACGGTGTGATTCATGACTGGGGTGAAGTCGTAACAAGGTAGCCGTAGGGGAACCTGCGGCTGGATCACCTCCTTAATCGAAGACATCAGCCTGCTGATGAGCTCCCACACGAATTGCTTGATTCATTGTCGAAGACGATCAAGACCCTATATAGGTCTGTAGCTCAGTTGGTTAGAGCGCACCCCTGATAAGGGTGAGGTCGGCAGTTCAAATCTGCCCAGACCTACCAATATGCGGGGCCATAGCTCAGCTGGGAGAGCGCCTGCCTTGCACGCAGGAGGTCAGCGGTTCGATCCCGCTTGGCTCCACCACTTACGCTGTACCTTGATCAGAACCTAGAAATGAGCATTCGGTGATGAATGTTGATTTCTGGCTTTTGTCAGATCGTTCTTTAAAAATTCGGATATGTGATAGAAATAGACTGAATGCCAGTTTCACTGCTGGTAGTTCAGGCTAAGGTAAAATTTGTGAGTTCTCACGAATTTTCGGCGAATGTCGTCTTCACAGTATAACCAGATTGCTTGGGGTTATATGGTCAAGTGAAGAAGCGCATACGGTGGATGCCTTGGCAGTCAGAGGCGATGAAAGACGTGGTAGCCTGCGATAAGCTTTGGGGAGTCGGCAAACAGACTGTGATCCAGAGATCTCTGAATGGGGGAACCCACTCAGCACAAGCTGAGTATCTTGTACTGAATACATAGGTGCAAGAGGCGAACCAGGGGAACTGAAACATCTAAGTACCCTGAGGAAAAGAAATCAACCGAGATTCCCTTAGTAGTGGCGAGCGAACGGGGACCAGCCCTTAAGTTGATTTGAGATTAGTGGAACGCTCTGGAAAGTGCGGCCATAGTGGGTGATAGCCCCGTACACGAAAGTCTCTTTTCAATGAAATCGAGTAGGACGGAGCACGAGAAACTTTGTCTGAACATGGGGGGACCATCCTCCAAGGCTAAATACTACTGACTGACCGATAGTGAACCAGTACCGTGAGGGAAAGGCGAAAAGAACCCCGGAGAGGGGAGTGAAATAGAACCTGAAACCGTATGCGTACAAGCAGTGGGAGCCTACTTTGTTAGGTGACTGCGTACCTTTTGTATAATGGGTCAGCGACTTATATTCAGTGGCGAGCTTAACCGAATAGGGGAGGCGTAGCGAAAGCGAGTCTTAATAGGGCGCTTTAGTCGCTGGGTATAGACCCGAAACCGGGCGATCTATCCATGGGCAGGTTGAAGGTTAGGTAACACTGACTGGAGGACCGAACCGACTACCGTTGAAAAGTTAGCGGATGACCTGTGGATCGGAGTGAAAGGCTAATCAAGCTCGGAGATAGCTGGTTCTCCTCGAAAGCTATTTAGGTAGCGCCTCATGTATCACTGCTGGGGGTAGAGCACTGTTTCGGCTAGGGGGTCATCCCGACTTACCAAACCGATGCAAACTCCGAATACCAGCAAGTGCCGAGCATGGGAGACACACGGCGGGTGCTAACGTCCGTCGTGAAAAGGGAAACAACCCAGACCGTCAGCTAAGGTCCCAAAGTCATGGTTAAGTGGGAAACGATGTGGGAAGGCTTAGACAGCTAGGAGGTTGGCTTAGAAGCAGCCACCCTTTAAAGAAAGCGTAATAGCTCACTAGTCGAGTCGGCCTGCGCGGAAGATGTAACGGGGCTCAAACCATGCACCGAAGCTACGGGTATCACCTCTGGTGATGCGGTAGAGGAGCGTTCTGTAAGCCTGTGAAGGTGAGTTGAGAAGCTTGCTGGAGGTATCAGAAGTGCGAATGCTGACATGAGTAACGACAATGCGAGTGAAAAACTCGCACGCCGAAAGACCAAGGTTTCCTGCGCAACGTTAATCGACGCAGGGTTAGTCGGTCCCTAAGGCGAGGCTGAAAAGCGTAGTCGATGGAAAACAGGTTAATATTCCTGTACTTCCAGTTATTGCGATGGAGGGACGGAGAAGGTTAGGCCAGCCTGGCGTTGGTTGTCCAGGTTTAAGGTGGTAGGCTGAAATCTTAGGCAAATCCGGGATTTCAAGGCCGAGAGCTGATGACGAGCGCTCTTTAGAGTGCGAAGTGGTTGATACCATGCTTCCAAGAAAAGCTCCTAAGCTTCAGATAACTGGGAACCGTACCCCAAACCGACACAGGTGGTTAGGTAGAGAATACCAAGGCGCTTGAGAGAACTCGGGTGAAGGAACTAGGCAAAATGGCACCGTAACTTCGGGAGAAGGTGCGCCGGCGAGGGTGAAGGACTTGCTCCGTAAGCCCATGCCGGTCGAAGATACCAGGCCGCTGCGACTGTTTATTAAAAACACAGCACTCTGCAAACACGAAAGTGGACGTATAGGGTGTGACGCCTGCCCGGTGCCGGAAGGTTAATTGATGGGGTTAGCGCAAGCGAAGCTCTTGATCGAAGCCCCGGTAAACGGCGGCCGTAACTATAACGGTCCTAAGGTAGCGAAATTCCTTGTCGGGTAAGTTCCGACCTGCACGAATGGCGTAACGATGGCGGCGCTGTCTCCACCCGAGACTCAGTGAAATTGAAATCGCTGTGAAGATGCAGTGTATCCGCGGCTAGACGGAAAGACCCCGTGAACCTTTACTATAGCTTTGCACTGGACTTTGAGCTTGCTTGTGTAGGATAGGTGGGAGGCTTTGAAGTGGGGACGCCAGTTCTCATGGAGCCATCCTTGAAATACCACCCTGGCAACCTTGAGGTTCTAACTCAGGTCCGTGATCCGGATCGAGGACAGTGTATGGTGGGTAGTTTGACTGGGGCGGTCTCCTCCCAAAGAGTAACGGAGGAGTACGAAGGTGCGCTCAGACCGGTCGGAAATCGGTCGTAGAGTATAAAGGCAAAAGCGCGCTTGACTGCGAGACACACACGTCGAGCAGGTACGAAAGTAGGTCTTAGTGATCCGGTGGTTCTGTATGGAAGGGCCATCGCTCAACGGATAAAAGGTACTCCGGGGATAACAGGCTGATACCGCCCAAGAGTTCATATCGACGGCGGTGTTTGGCACCTCGATGTCGGCTCATCACATCCTGGGGCTGAAGCCGGTCCCAAGGGTATGGCTGTTCGCCATTTAAAGTGGTACGCGAGCTGGGTTTAGAACGTCGTGAGACAGTTCGGTCCCTATCTGCCGTGGACGTTTGAGATTTGAGAGGGGCTGCTCCTAGTACGAGAGGACCGGAGTGGACGAACCTCTGGTGTTCCGGTTGTCACGCCAGTGGCATTGCCGGGTAGCTATGTTCGGAAGAGATAACCGCTGAAAGCATCTAAGCGGGAAACTTGCCTCAAGATGAGATCTCACTGGGATCTTGAATCCCCTGAAGGGCCGTCGAAGACTACGACGTTGATAGGTTGGGTGTGTAAGCGCTGTGAGGCGTTGAGCTAACCAATACTAATTGCCCGTGAGGCTTGACCATATAACACCCAAGCAATTTGCTGTGCAGATTGCGGTGGTGAAGACGAAACGAACCGAAAGTTCGAAGCGACTCACAAAGATCACATATCCGAATTGGCTGGCGTGTCTGCAAAGACGCACTGGCAACCAAATTTCTTGACGACCATAGAGCATTGGAACCACCTGATCCCATCCCGAACTCAGCAGTGAAACGATGCATCGCCGATGGTAGTGTGGGGTTTCCCCATGTGAGAGTAGGTCATCGTCAAGATTCATTTCGCAAAACCCCTATCTGCGTGAGCAGGTAGGGGTTTTGTCTTTCTGGTGCCCAAGAAAATCCGCTGCTGCGGTCAGCGCACATCCCACAACAGCGGCTCGGGTTATCGCCTTCAGCTCAGTAGATTGCGCACGTTCGCCATCGCCTCATCGGCAAAGCCCTGGAGAAATGCCTGGAAGCCTGGCAATGCCTCCGGGCCGCCTTCCCAGGGTTCGGCCTGGATAGTCCAGACCGCACGGCTGCGATGCGCATCCAGCGCCTCGACCTGCATCGCAGCCCACAGGTTGCCGATATTCAGGCTGGTGTAGATCAGGCTCCAGGTCATCTGCATTGTTTGCTCGTCTCGCGAGTTCAACTGCTCGATGACCACATTGCCATCCTTGAACAGTTTCTTGCGCACCGAACGCACTCCGCTTCCGGTCATCTCGATATGGGCCAAGGCGGGAATGAACACCGGGAAGCCGGCGAAGTTGCCGACGATGTTCCATGCAGCCGCCGCCGGGGCTGCAATGTCCACGCTGGATACCACCAGGCAGCCTTGTGGATTACGGACCAGCGTGTCGGGTTTGAGTGTTTGCATGCGATGTTGCTCCTGTTGTGAATGAACGAAGGAATCAGAGAAAGCCGATAGCGCTCAGGTAGCGGCAGCCGCGGCGCAGCAACTGCGTATCCTTGGCCGGGTAGCGGGCGCCCATGCGCCGAACACCCTCGCGGGCATTGCCGTGCTCGATGCTGGAGATATCGCCGATGTCCTCCTCGAAGCCGTCGAGGTAAAAGCCCAGGACATCGAACAGCGCGTTGTCGCGATCTACCCGCCTCAGCTGGCCTTGCCACTGCTCCACCTCGACCAGCTCGAAGCGGTGGCCCTGCTCGCGGAATGCGGCCAGGTAGTCTTGCCAACGCAGCGGTTCGGGGTTGTGCAGGTTGAAGACGCACTGCGCGGGTTGGTGCCTGCTGCTGTGAAAGGCGATGAAGCGGGCGAGGAAGTCCACCGGCATGAGGTCGAAATCGATCTCCAGCCGTGGTACCTGGCCCAGCTGCAGTGAGCCCTTGAGCATCAGCATCAAGCGATTGCGTTGGGGCTGGCACACGCCGTTGCGGCTGTCGAAGCTGATATTGCCGGGACGGAACAGATTCACCCGTACCCCTGCTTCACGTGCCCGCTGGAGGATACGTTCGCCGACCCATTTACTCAGGTTGTAGCCGTTGCGGATGTAGATCGGCGGAGTCGGCGCGGGGCCTTGCTCCAGCACGCGGCCGTCGCTGTCCATTGCGCTGCAAGCGGACAGCGTCGAGACGAAGTTGAAGACCTTCTTGCGTCGCCCTTCGCACAGGCGCAGGCATTCGAACAGCGGTTCGATGTTGTCGCTGACCAAGGCCTGGTAATCGAGTACGTGATTGACCTGGGCAGCGTTGTGCAGCAGTGCGCCGTAGTTCAGGTCGAGATCGTCGTAGTCCGCTTCGCTCAGCCCCAGCCGAGGGCGGCGCAGGTCCGCGTCGAATACCCGTACGCGCTTGTCATCAAGGCTTAGCTGATTGTCTGCCAACGCCTGTCTGAAGCGTTCAGTGGCACTCTGGGTTGCGCTGCTACGTACCAGGCACGCCACCTCCGTGGCCCCCCAGTCGAGCAGTGCTTCGACCAGATGCACGCCGAGAAAGCTGTTGGCGCCCGTGACGATAACCTTGTGCACATCGCCCATGGCCTGCAGAGGCAGTACCTGCAGGTCCAGGTCACGGTTGGCGTCCTGCTCCAGGCGTTGGAGCGAAGTCTCCAGGGAGTTACCGTCACCGTCGAGCAGCGCACCCAGGCGCTGTAGCGTCGGCTGTTCGATGAAGCGGTTGATCGCCACGCCGCGGCCGAAGGCCTGGCGCACCTCCAGCAGCAGCCGCGATAGCAGGATCGAATGCCCGCCCAGACTGAAGAAGCTGTCGTCGACGGAAATATCCGACTGGGCCAGTTCCAACAGCTCACTCCAGAGCCCGAGCAGACGCTGCTCGGTCGGTGTGCTGGGTGCTAGCCGCTGTGCCGCTGGCAAGGTCAGTGGATGCGCCCGCAACGCCTGGCGGTCGACCTTGCCGTTGGCGGTGTAGGGCATTTGCTCCAATACCAGGTAGAACACCGGACGCATGTAGTCGGGCAGATGCCGCTCAGCATGCTCACGCAATCCAGTGTCGGCCGCATCACACGTCGGTTGCGCGGCGAAAGCCAGGACGCGGCGTTGGGCATCGATCACCACCGCGATCTGTGCATACAGGCCGCTGTTGCGCAGGCAGTGCTCGATTTCTTCCGGCTCTACGCGAAACCCGCGGATCTTCACCTGATTGTCGCGTCGCCCGCACAGCTCGATGCCCTGTGCGGTCCATTTGCCAATATCACCTGTACGGTAGGTGCTCAGCGAACGGCCATCGGGCAGGTCGAGTACGACGAAACGCTCGGCGGTCAGTTCCGGATTGTTCAGATACCCCAACCCGACCCCCGGGCCGCAGATGTACAGCTCTCCGGGTGTCTCCTGAGTGACCGGCTGCAAGTCGTCGTCCAGGATCAGTACCTGGGTATTGGCGATTGGCACCCCCAGGTTGCGATTACTGTCCCCGGCAGCGCAGACGCGAGTCGTCGCCAATACCGTGGTTTCGGTAGGGCCATAGATGTTGTGCATCCGGCATTGTTCGCTGTACCGCGCGATGACCTGGGGCTCGCAGACATCGCCCCCGGTGATCAGGTGGCGCAGGCCAAGCGGCCTGTCATGCGGGAGGATGCTCAACAGCGCTGGCGGCAGAAACGCATGGCTCACCGCCTGGCTGTGGATAAGTTGCACCAGTTGCTGGGGATCGCGGCGCTGGTCATCGCTGGGCATGACCAGTTGCGCGCCGCAGGCGAAGGTCGGCAGGATATCCAGCAGCGAGGCGTCAAAGCCGATGGTTGAGAACTGCAGCACCCGGCTGTGCGCATCCAGTGCGACATGCTCGCGATACCAGGCGATGAAGTGGGTGAGGTTCCGCTGGCTGAGCAGCACGCCTTTCGGCTGACCGGTGGTGCCTGAGGTATAGATCGCCACGCAGGCCCGGTCTGCTGTCTCGGGCCGCAGGACCAGCGAGGGCAGGCAGCTGTCAGTGGGCACCTGCAGCGTGCGCACATCCAGCAGGGCCAACTCGGCCTGTGGCTGGCCGTCATGCAGCAGGACCCGGGCGCCAGCATCCTGCAGAATGCGTT
The DNA here is from genome assembly GCF_049942315.1 of Pseudomonas wayambapalatensis. Taxonomy (NCBI): domain Bacteria; kingdom Pseudomonadati; phylum Pseudomonadota; class Gammaproteobacteria; order Pseudomonadales; family Pseudomonadaceae; genus Pseudomonas; species Pseudomonas wayambapalatensis. The sequence continues at coordinate 11,781 of NZ_JBNFMU010000225.1, read as the reverse complement.
GACGACGTTCTGTGGGTGTCGTCGGGTCCAGTGGCAGGTAGATTGCGCCGCAACCCAATATCGCCAACACGCTGGCGTAGAGTGCTGGCGACTTGGCCAGGCAGACGCCCACCACCACTTGCTGATCGTCCTGATCAGGCAGTAACGGCAGCAGTGCCCGTTGCAAGGCCGCGCTCAGTGCGTGCAAGTCGTGATAGCTGCTGCGCTGGCCATCGCGGTTCAGCGCCGGTTGCCGTGCGTGTTGGCGCAGAGCTTGGTCCAGGCCCTCCATCAAGCCGACTTCGCTGCTTACCAGCAGGTCTGTGCGTTGAGAGCGGTTGAACGGATGTCGGTAGGCCAGCGTTTGCAGCCAATCCAGACCGTGCTCACGCGTTTGCAAGCCGGGCTCGACGGCGCACGCTTCGTTCAGATGCTGAGGGTCGCGGGCGAGGTACGCGACCTGCCGGGTGACCAACTCCTCCAAAGCTCGCACCGCATCTTCACGCAGTTGCTGGCCATTGCCCGAGATGGGCGCGACCAGCGGTACGCGGCTGATCAGGCGCGCAGCCGTGGCACTGGCGCACCAGCACAGCAGTTCCAGGTGTGGCAGGGTGTCGGCGTGGCTGGCGCCCAGGCGCACCCTGAGCAACGGCGTTTGCCCCAGGTGTGCCCAGTCACTGGTGCACAGCACCAGGCTGCCGTCCTCCAGAACCAGAGAGTGATGGCTGGCCAGGGCCTGGCGTAGCATCGAGGGTGAATCGGCCAGCAGGGTGGCGTGGCCCTGCTCGTCGAGTATTCGGGCCAGGCTGCGCAGCGCAAGGCTGTGGCCGACCATCAGTATGTCGAGACGTCGCATGCGGATCTCCTCAGGGCAGGTAGCCGCGCAGGGCTTCCTGCACGCAGGGCGACTCGAGCATCGAGCTGCTGCGGAAGAAGCGCAGGATGTTGCCCAGCAACGGATGCTGGTGGTTGATCGGGTAGGCCAGACCGAGCACTTCCTCGCGCAGCGACTGGCGCAGCGTTTCGCTGACTGGCAAGGCCTCGATCAGGTTGAAGTCGAAGGCCTGCTGGATGTCGTTGGTCAGGTACTGGCCCAGGAACACGGGCAGCACCTGGGCGATCATCTGGCGATCGACCTCGGGCGCGGCTTGCCAATAGATGCGCGTCAGACGCGCCCAGAAGCTCGAATGCCGCCCCTCGTCCAGCAGGTGATCGGCCATCAGCCCCTTCACCGAGGGCTTGACCGTGTCGTCGCGGGCGAAGGCGGCGACATCGTCGGTCAGGGTGTTTTCGGCAATGCCGACGCAGATCAGCTCAAGAGCGTCCCGCAGCGTTTCCGGCACCCGTGCCAGTGCGGTAGGGATCGCACGGCTGAGTTCGATCTCGGTGGGCAGGGCGATCGGCTCGAGGCCGGTCAGGGCGATGGTCTGCTGCAGGAAGTCCATGGCCACCAGCGCGTGGTAGTCCTCGTCGACCACCACGGTCATGGCGTCATAGCGGCAGGCGAAGGGAAAGCGCACGGTGAAGCGGTCCTTGGCAATCCGCCTGGCCGTGCGGTCGACGATCTCGGTCTCGAAGATCACCACGTCGTTGATGAACTTGTAGAGGCTCTGCACCAGCACGAAATCACGCAGGTGCGGGCAAGCCCGTTGGAATGTGGCGCTGAGTACCAAGGGTTGGCGGCTGAGGGGGTAGATCAGCCGCTGGTCGTCCTCGAGCCGCCGCCGCGGGCGAGTACGGATGGTGGCACGCTCCTCCCAGCTGTCGGCGAAGGAGCGGTAATCGAGCGCGTTCATGGCGTGACCTCGCTGGCGGTGACCTGCAGCGAGGCGCGCAGACGGTCCCACAGCGCGGTGCGGCTCTGGACGGCGGCGATGGCGGCTTCGTACACCTCGTGTTGACGTTGCGGGTCATCGTTCACCAAGCGTGCCAGCAATGCTTCGGCCGCCGGGCCGTGGTCTTCGGCGTCGACCTCGATGTGGCGCTGCAGGTAATAGCGGAAGGTCGGGGCCTGCGCCTGGTCGATGCCCCATTCGTCGAGGATCTGCTGGAACATCGCCGGGATGACGCTTTCGCGGCCATGCAGGAAGGCGGCTGCCACGCGATGGGCAGGTGCGTTGAGTGCCACCTCGAGAGTGTCACCGACGAAGTGCCTGGCGGCCTCGCTGGCGCCACAGCGCTGCAGGGCAGTGGCGTAGTCGAGGCCCTGTTGTTGCAGATGGACGAAGCGCTCGATGGCCTGGGTGCTGGCACCCACTTCGCGCATGGCGTCCAGATACAGTTCGAAGTGGCTGTAGTGGCCGTGCTGCGGGCAGTCATCAGATTCTTCGCCGAGCACGATCTCGTTGATCAGGCGGGCGGCGGCGGGGTCCACCGGTGGTAGCCAGGGCAGGCTTACGCAGGTCAGTTCCCGTTGCAGGCGCTTGGTCAGCGACATGAAGTCCCACACCGCGAAAACATGGGTTTCCATGAAACGTTGCAAGGTTTCAATAGTGTCGATTTCTGAGAAGAGCGGGTGTTGGGCGAGCGTGGATTTATGACTGGAAAGTGTGCGCTTCAATGTGCTCATGGTTGATATCCATTGTGTGAAAGTTGGCATGTTTTCCCGATAAGTTGCAGCCGCTGAAATACGCCGGGCGAACGGGGTCCTCGACAGGTACTCGATGGCTGAACAGTCTCGGTGATGGTGGCCGCCCCTTGATTCGTCTGGCTTGTACGTAGTCAAGCCGTGTCGGGTGTCGGCGATATAAAAGTTAGAACAACATCAAAGTTTGCCGCAAATGTTTTTTGAAATATTTTAATAATTGAAAAGTTTCGAGCAATAGTGTGCTGAATAAAACATTTGAAGTGTTTTATTTTGGCAAGACAGGCCCCTTCCGATAATTAGTCATCAGAAAACAAAGTTGAGTGAATGCCTCACTCGAAGCACTGGTGAATGGAAGTACGAGGATGTTCCACTGTTGAGGGGCGGCTGATCGCCACGCGGCCCTTGCCCCGGTGTCGGGCTCCTTCTGCGGGTAAATGGAAGGCATGCGACCGGGCCCGGGACGGACGATCGGCAGTCGCAGCGCGACTAGAGTGGGCTCAAACGACTCGCGCTGCCATGGTCATTGGCAGCGCATCAGGGGAAACAACGCCTTCAAGAGGGGGAGTAGCCTGCTCAGAGGCTCAATAAGCCAAGATGCGTGTTGAAGATTCTCACGAGTCTTTGGTCTTGATACGACTTGTCGACCCTATGGTCGGGCAACTCGATGAGCTCCAGTTCGCGCCGGACGAAGGCGTGCCAGCCAAGCATTTCGGGGAGGGCTCCAGGTGGGTAGAGGACCGTCACCGGTAACCGTATGGCATTCGCGCTGGCATCGGGTTCTGCCACCCTTGGGCTGTCACAGCTGGAAACAAACAAATGGCGGGTCTGCCCGGGGTACTCGCGTTCCGCCAGTTGTGCCAGCTCGAACGCCATGTGGGCTCCCAGGCGCTGGCCAAACATGGCATGGGGCCCTTCGAGGTAAGGATGTAGGTGCTTGGCCACGGTTCGAGCCAGGGGAGAGGGGCCTTGCAGCGGGTCGCACGGGCTGCATTCGGCATGGCGTCGAACATCCACTGCTATCAGTTCGATATGGTCGCTCAAGGCATGGGACCAGGCGCGATATTGCTCCAGGTGCTCCTGGCTACAGGCGAGGCAGATCAGACGGATTCTCGGGGGTTGCCCGGAGTGCTCTGGTGCCGGTGGTTTCTGGACGTGCACTGTCTGTCCTTCGCTCCGTTCGGTGCCGGAGCTTCATGGCTGACACGGCTTTTGGCTATGTCAGCGGGTGATTCATTTGCCGGCTTGGCTGTTCAGGTAGTTCCTGATGGTACGTGATGCCGTATTGAGGTGCCTTTCCAGCACGTCGATGGCCTGGTCCACCAACTTGTCGCTGGCAGCGTCCACCAGTGCGATGTGGTCGTCCTGAGTCAGCTTGCCCAGGCCCATCGACGACAGGTGGAAGCGCAGGAAGCGTTCCTCTTCGTTGAGCTCGATCTCGATCATGCGCAGCAACTTGTGGTTGTGCGCCTTGCTGTACAGCGTCATGTGGAACAGGCGGTTGAGGCGGCCGATCTCCGCGTGGCGTGTCTCGTTCTCCAGTTGCTGGATGTAGTTGCGGGCGAGGGCGATGTCGCTAGCGTCCAGGTGGGGAATCGACTGACGCAGCGCTTCGGTCTCGAGCAGAACGCGCAGGCCATAGGTGTCGACGGCATCTTCGCCGATCAGCGGTGCAACCACGGCGCCCTTGTGCATCACCACCTTGAGCAGCGATTGCGCCTCGAGCTGGCGCAGCGCCTCGCGCACCGGCATGCGGCTGACCCCGAACAGGCCGGCGAGCTCCTGCTGGCGCAAGGCGGTGCCGGGAGGCAGCCGCCCATCGACAATAGCGCTGCGCAGACGCTCTTCGATCACGCTGCGGGCAAGGTGCGCTGGCACCTGCTCGTTTCCCAGCACGGAGCTGAGGAGTCTGGTTTTCTCGGCCACGCGGAGTCTGCCTCGATGATTGCGATGATTGGATCCAATAACCCTAGTCAGCGGGGTGATGGCTTGTCAAACCGCGGTGACGGGTGCCTGCGGCCGATGGAATGCGGCTATCGTGAATGAAGTCATCGAGCAAAGGAAGTCGGACTTTTCCTGGCTCGATGATCGTAACCTCCTACGCTTTTTCACGCGCACCGTGATTGTAAGGTGCCATTGTCTTTTCCCCCGGCAAGCCGCACCATCGCTGCTTTGGACTGGTCTGGATGGGTGTTCGCAGTGGCGATACCTGGAATGCTCAATTTGGCCGTGCGTCGCCTCGGCCTCGCCGTGCTGCTTGGCTGCCTGCTGCTGGGCGGCCTGCATGCGGATTGGGATTTCGCCCAGATCAGCCGCCGCGCGCAACAGCTGTACGGCCCGCTTGGTGCAGGGCAGGGGCGTATCGACGCCTGGCAGAACCTGATGGCCACGCAGAACCAGGGCAGCGAACTGGACAAACTGCAGGTGGTCAACCTGTTCTTCAACAAGCAGCTGCGCTATGCCGAGGACATCGACCTGTGGCATGAGGTCGATTACTGGGCCACGCCGGTCCAGTCGCTGATCAAGGGTGCCGGCGATTGCGAGGACTACGCCATCGCCAAGTATTTCAGCCTGCGCCGCATGGGCGTGCCCGCCGAAAAACTGCGCATCACCTACGTCAAGGCGTTGCGCCTGAACCGGGCGCACATGGTCCTGACCTATTATTCAAGCCCACAGGCCCAGCCGCTGGTGCTCGACAGCCTGATGGACGCGATCAAGCCGGCCAGCCAGCGCAACGACCTGCTGCCAGTCTATGCCTTCAACGGCGAAGGTCTGTGGCTGACCGGCGCCGGGGGCAACAAGAAGGTCGGCGACACCAAGCGCCTGTCACGCTGGCAGGACGTGCTGAAGAAAATGCAGGCCGAAGGGTTCCCGGCCGAACCGGTTTATTGAGGAGCACAGATGTCACTGTTCAAACAATTGTTGCTTGCCATATGCCTGCTCCTGACCATCGCCTTCAGCGGCAGCTTCATGGTCAGCCTGGAGAGTTCGCGCAGCCAGTACGTCAACCAGCTGCGCTCCCACGCCCAGGATGCGGCGACGGCGCTGGCCTTGTCGCTCACACCGAACATCGATGATCCGGCGATGGTCGAGCTGATGGTCAGCTCGATTTTCGACAGCGGTTATTACTCGAGCATCAAGGTCATCGACCTGGACTCCAACGCCGTCCTCGTCGAGCGCCATGCCGAACCAGACAGCAATGGCGTGCCACGCTGGTTCATCGGCCTGATCGGGCTGGAGCCGGCCGGCGGCGATGCCATTGTCAGCCGGGGCTGGCAGCAGGCTGCGCGGGTCGAGGTGATCAGCCACCCGATGTTCGCCCTGGCCAAGCTCTGGCAGAGTGCCCTGGGCAGCCTTGGCTGGTTGCTGCTGTGCGGGGTGGTGAGTGCGGTGCTGGGCGCACTGCTGTTGCGCCGCCAACTGCGGCCGCTGGACTACATGGTGGCGCAGTCCCACGCCATCGCCCGCCGTGAGTTCCTCAGCCTGCCCGAGCTGCCGCGTACGCCAGAACTGCGTCGGGTGGTGCAGGCGATGAACCAGATGGTCGAGAAGCTCAAGGCACTGTTCACCGAACAGGCCGAGCGCAGCGAAAAGCTGCGCAGCGAGTCGTACCAGGACAGCCTCACGGGGCTGGCCAACCGGCGCTACTTCGAAATGCAGTTGAACACGCGTGTCAGCAACCTCGAAGAGGCCCGAGCCGGTTACCTGCTGTTGCTGCGGGTGCAGGACCTGGCCGGCCTCAACGCCCGCCTGGGCGGCCAGCGCACCGACCAGTTGCTGCAGGCGGTGGGCGAGCAGTTGCGGCGCACATGCGCCAGCTATCCGGAAACCAAGGACTTGATCACCCGCAGCCGCGGTGGCGAGTTTGCCGTACTGGCGCCGGGGATGGTGCATGAGGAGGCAGTGCAACTGGCACAGGCCCTTGAGGCGACCTTGCAGAGTCTGCATGTGACGGGGGCCAGCGATGTCGACCCGGTGGCCTGTATCGGGTTGGCGCCGTTCAGCCCTGGGGATGCACCGCAAGCATTGTTGAAGCTGGCCGACGAGGCGTTGGCACGTGCCGAGAGCCAACCGGAGCCGGGCTGGGTCTGCCTGGAGCAGGGCGCCGCGGCCCAGGCTGCCGACAGCCATCACGCCTGGCATTCACGGCTTGACCAGGCGCTGGACAAGGGACAGTTCGAACTGTTCTTCCAGCCCGTGGTGGATTGCCAGGCGCCAGAGCGTGTCCTGCACTACAAGGTGATTTCGCGCCTGCACGATGGACAGGGTGAGGCGCTCGCCGCCGGGCGCTTCCTGCCTTGGCTCGAGCGCTTCGGCTGGATGCCACGGCTTGACCTGCTGGTGCTGGAGAACGTGTTGCGGCATCTGCAGCAGCATGGCGAGTCGCTGGCGCTGAACCTTTCCGCCGCCACCCTGGCCGATGCCAACGCGTTGCAGCGAGTCTACGAGCTGCTGGGGCAGCATGCGGCATTGGGGCCCAGGTTGACCTTCGAGATCGGCGAGGAGCAACTGCCAGAGCAGGCACAGCTGGAGAAACTGACCCGCCACCTGCACAAGCTCGGTTTCGGTCTGGCGCTGCAGCGCTTCGGCGGGCGCTTCAGCATGATCGGCAACCTGGCTCACCTTGGGTTGGCGTACCTGAAGATCGATGGCGGTTATATCCGCAGCATCGACCAGGAGCGGCACAAGCGGCTGTTCATCGAAGCGATCCAGGGGGCAGCGCACAGCATCGACCTGCCGTTGATCGCCGAGCGTGTGGAGACGGAAGGGGAGCTGCAGGTGCTGCGCGAGATGGGCGTGCAGGGAATCCAGGGGCAACTGGTTGGAGAGCCAGCGCCCTGGAAATGAGGGCGCTGTACCCGCAGCTCCTCAGATCAACCCGCCCTCTTCATCGTCTTCGATCAGGTTGTTCAGGCTTCCCAACGCCTTGCGCGCGGTGGAACGGCTGAGCAGTTTGGCTTGGGCACCAGGGGGCAGGTCGGTGATGCTGAACACGCCCTTGGCGGTCAACACCTCGATCAAGTCCTCGAGCACACGGATCATGTCCAGATCGCTCTGTTTGAGCTGCTTGAGACTGTTCTCCACGACATCATCGGCGAACCATTCCTGGATTTCGGTATGGTCGGCCGGCAGCGTGTCGGTGTGCTCGGCAAAGGCAGCTGCTTCTACCCGCAGCAACTGGCCGTTGGCATCGCGTTGCACGTAGAACATGGCATCGACCCTCGTCACGATGATTCCTTCTTGGTTGTCAGCAGCATAGGCAAAGTTCAGCAGGCCTGCCGGGCCTGGCAGGCGAGTATGCGCCGTGAGGCGACGGCAGGAAAGCGCCGCACCCCCGGCGGCCGGTAAAGGCCGCCAGGGGCGTGGGCATCAGCTGTTGGAGTTGTCGATCTTGATGGTCGGGTCGGCGCCACTGATCAACGAGTTGATCGTGGTGTTCGACCAGTTCACGCCCTCGAGCTTGATGGTCACGTCAGCGTTGGCCAGGCCGCCGGCGGCATTGAGTTTGCCTTCGGTGCTGACCTGCAGGGTCGACTCACCGTTCACGGTGGTGATCTTCAGGAAGTTGTCGATGGTGCTGGCCTTCTCGCCCTGCAGCAGGTCGCGCAGGTCGAGGCGGTCGCCCTCGGTGGCCTTGAAGTCCTTGATCACGTCGTTGCCCAGGTCGCCGGCCTTCCACACGAAGGTGTCGGCACCGGTACCACCGATGAGGATGTCATCACCCTTGCCACCGATCAGCACGTCGTTGCCAGCACCGCCAATGAGGATGTCGTTGCCTTCACCGCCCAGCAGCGTGTCGTTGCCGGTGCCGCCGAGCAGGATGTCGTTGCCCCGACCGCCGTCGATGTAGTCGTCGCCACCCTGGCCGAAGATGATGTCGTCGCCATCGCCGCCCATCAGCGTGTCGTTGCCGTCGTTGCTGCGCGAGATGTCGAACTCGGTGTAGTGCTCGGTCACGTACTTGTGCATTGCCCGTGCATCTACATCGCCCGCATCGACGCCCAGCTTGTTGGCGACATAACCGCGGATCGCATCGACACCGGTACCTGCGACCGAGTCGAAGGTGACCAGGTCACCGAAGATGATGTCGTTGCCGTCACCGCCGTTGACCGTATCGTTACCCGGCTGGGTGACCTCGGTGTGACCGAGGATGGCTTCGGCCAGCTTGCTCGGGTCGATGTTGGTCTGTGGCTTGCCATCGGTGTCGAACGGCTTGAGATCGTTGGTCTTGATATCGCTGTTCAGGCCGATGGCCTCGACCTGCGACAGACCCGACAGCAGCTTGAAGGCGGCGGTCGAGTCGTTCATGGTCGCGGTCGTGGTATCGGAGCCGTTACCGGCGCGGGTGGACAGTTCATAGCCACCGTTACCTTCGGCACGCACATCGCCGCTGGTGGTCACGTTCCAGCTGCCCCAGGAGTAGGTCTGGACGGTCAGCTTGCCGGTGCTGTCGATGGTTATGTAGTTGGTGTTGTCCAGGTACTTGGAGATCGTATTGCCTGGTTTCCAGTTGTTCGCCGTCAGGAAGCTGTCCAGCGTGGTGCTGGTGTTGCCCAGGGTCGGGTTGCCGCGCTCGCTGGTCTGGTAGTAGGTCGGCTTGCCGTCGGTGACGAAGAACGTCTGGTTGCTGCCGGTGTTGCCAGCATTCTGGAGGTTCTGGAACCAGTTGGCGGTGGTCTTGAAGGCGTCCTCGTAGTTGGTGCCGCCGTTGGAGTTCAGCGTCTTCAGGGCGTTGAGCAGGGTCTGCAGGCCGGCATCGTTGAGGGTCACCGAGACCGAGGATTTCACCTGGCTGGCGAAGTCCACGAGCAGGATGTTCACGGTACCGGACTGGTCGCCCTTGACGCTGGCGGCCAGGGTCTTGAACACCGACTCCAGCGACTGCTTCGCCGCATCCACGCCAGACGAGCCCATGCTCCCCGAGGTGTCGACGATGAAAGCGATGTTGTAGTTCTGACCTGGCACCACGTGCAGGCCGACCACGTCGGCGACGACGATATCGTTGCCATCGGTGCCGGTGAAGTTGTCGCCTTCCGACGTCAGGTTGCTGGTGTTGTAGGTCTGCGGGTACACCGTGACCTTGATGGTGCCTTCGTTGGTGGCGGTGCTGCCGCCAACGCTTTCGGTGGACGTGGAGCTGACCTTCACATCGAATTGGCCGCTGTAGTAGGCCGGTGGCTTGATTGCCAGGCTGCCCAGGTTCCAGCCGGTGACGTCCACCGCGCTGCTGCCGACGGTGAAGCTATGGCCTGCGTTATCGCTGATCACCGAGCCCGCCGGGATGCCGCTGAGTTTCACGCTCAGGGTTTCCGAGCCGTCGGTGTCGGTCAGGTTGGTGTTGATGCCGACCAGCTTGACGGGGGCGCCATTCTCACGACCTTCGTTGAGCTTGTAGCCGTCGTAGTAACCCTGGCCGTTGCTGCCGTGCAGGTCGGAAACGGTCAGGCCGGCATTGGTCATCGCCCCGAGGTTCGGGTACATCGGGATGGTCGAGCTGTTCAGGTCGGTGACCGCGCCGTTGCCCACCTTGATGTTGATGTCCAGGCTGCCTGGGCCGGCCTGGTTGGCGTTGTAGATCTCCAGGGTGTAGTAGCCGCTGGTGGTCGGCGTGTAGCTGCCAGTGATGGCGCCACTGGCGTTGCCCCAGGTGCCGCTGGCGACGTTCTTGCCGCCGATCACGATCTGCAGGCTGTCGTCGGCCGTGCCGCTGAAGGTGTAGGTCTTGCCGGCTTCCAGATAGATCAGGCCGGAGGTCTTCGAGCCGGTGCCCGGGGTCACGGTGGCGGTGGTATCGACCGTGGTGACCTGCTCGCTCTTGCTGGCGTTGCCGGAGTTGGCGAACACGTTCTTGAGCTGGTCGCCGGTGATGCCGTTGCCGTTGTTGCCCAGGCCGTTGAGGCTGTTCCAGGTTTCCTTGGTCAGGCCGATCGAGTTGACGTTGTTGTTGCCGATCGACAGGTCAGGCCTGTCGGCGACCGGCGTGATATCGACCTTCATGGTCACTTCGCTGCCGGTGTTGGTGCCATCGTTTGGCTTGTACTTGATCTGTGCGTAGTCGGCCTGCTTGTTGCCCACGCCGCTGCCACCATAGCCATCTGCGCCCGACTGGTTGGCCAGCGGCACGAACTTGAGCTTGCCGGCGGCGATGTCGGCCTGGCTGATGGTCTGGTTGAGCGACACGTCGACCCACGAAGTGCCGTTGAAGAACTTCAGGTTGCCCAGATCCGGCAGCTTGCTGATGGTCACGCCCAGGCCGGTGTTGCCATCGGCGTCGGTGACCTTGAAGTCGCCCCACTGGAACACGTAGTCGGTGTCTTCGGTGCCAGTCACGGCGCCGCCTGGCGATACCGGCATGTGGTCGTTGTCGATGATCGTGGTGGTGACGCTCGACTTGCTCGGGTTGACCTGCAGGTTTTCGAAGCCGCCGCCGCTGACACCGCTGATCTGGACGGTGAAGTTCTCCGAGCCCTCGACGAGTTGGTCATCAATGGTCTTGATGTCGAAGGTGGCGGTGCTGCTGCCAGCCGGGATCTTCACGGTGACCACGCCGGTGTAGTCCTGGCCGTTGGTGGCGGTGCCACTGTAGCTCAGGGTGACAGTGACCTCGGTCTTGGACGGATTGGTCAGGGTCAGGGTGTAGTGCGCGGTGTCGCCTTCGGTCACCGACGTGTCGCCACTGATGCCCACGGTGGTCAGGTCGCCCTGGCCGCTCGGCTCGTCGGTGACGGTGGTGGTGACGGTATTGCTGCCAAGGGTCAGCTTCTCGAAGTTGTCGCCGCCGGTGACCGATTCGATCTTGTTGACGATCGGTGCCTGGCCGCCGACATAGACGTCGTCCTTGGCGGTGATGGTGAAGGTGCCAGTGGCGCTGCCAGCCGGCACGGTGACCTTGGTGCCATCGCTCAGGGTGAACACCAGGCCGCCATGACCGGTAACCGACAGGCCCTGGGCGTTGGTCAGGGTGACAGTGTAGGTGACCTGGCCACCTTCGCTGACGGTGGTTTTGTCGGCGCTGAGGGTCGCGACTACTTCGCTGATGGTGTCAGTGATCTGAACGGTGGCCGAGCCACCGAGCTCCAGATTCTCGAAGGTCTTGCCCGGAACGGTGGCGTCGCTGATGCCCACGGTCAGGGAACCCGAGTCTTTGAAGACATCATCGCCCTGGGCTGGCGCCTTGTACTCGACCTGCGTCTGGCCCGCGGCGATGGTGACCTTGT
>NZ_JBNFMU010000224.1:0-29065 GCF_049942315.1 Pseudomonas wayambapalatensis | reverse complement strand
AGGCCCATAAAGACACCACACCCCTAAGGCGCTGGAAAAATGGCGTCAAAATGCCACTCACCCTCTTATCCGACCTCGCCACTCAGGCTAAACTCGCCGGTGCTCCCCCGGCCTGCCTGAGTGCGTCATGAACCACCCCCATGAAATCCGCCCCGATCTGCACGAAGGTATCGACCGCAAGGTGCTGTCGACCCTGCGTGGGCGCTTTCTACAGCTGAACGAGGGCCGTCTCGCGCGGGCCAAGGAAGGGCTCTCCAGCCGCCAGCAGCAGGTACTGACGCTGCTGCCGCTGTTCTTCCACGTCAATCATCCGCTGCTGCCGGGCTATGTGTCAGGCAGCACGCCTGCGGGCGTCTCGGGCTTCGAGCCTGACGCCGAGCTGCTGGCCGAAGCCCAGCGTCTGACCCGCTCCTTCACCTACAAGGCCCGCCACGGCAACCCGCCACGGCCGATTCATGGCCTGTTCCTCATGGGCAGCCTCGGCACCCTGGCCCAGGCCGAGCAAAGCGACATGGACCTGTGGGTCTGTCATGCACCGGGCATTGGCGAAGGCGCCCTGGCCGAGCTGCGGCGCAAATGCCAGTTGCTCGAAGCCTGGGCCGCCACCCAGGGCGCCGAGGCGCATTTCTTCCTGATCGAGCCCCAGGGCTTTGTCCAGGGCGAACGCGACAGCCAGCTCAGCTCCGACGACTGCGGCACCACCCAGCATTACCTGCTACTCGACGAGTTCTATCGCACGGCGATCTGGCTGGCCGGACGCACGCCGCTGTGGTGGCTGGTGCCGGTCTACGAAGAGCACAACTACCACGCCTACACCCAGACGCTGCTGTCCAAGCGCTTCATTCGCGCCCAGGACGACCTTGACCTCGGCCACCTCGCACACATCCCGCCCGGGGAGTTCGTCGGCGCAGGGCTGTGGCAACTGTTCAAGGGCATCGACTCGCCCTACAAGTCGCTGCTCAAGCTGCTGCTGACCGAGGTCTACGCCAGCGAACACCCCGAGGTACGCTGCCTGAGCCTGGACTACAAGCGCGCGGTGTTCGCCAACCGCCTGGACCTCGACGAGCTGGACCCATATGTCATGGTCTACCGCCGCATCGAGCAGTACCTGCAGCGCCGTGGCGAGCATGCACGCCTGGAGCTGGTGCGGCGCAGCCTCTACCTGAAGGTCAACAAGAAGCTCAGCGCCCTGCCCCGTACGCGCAGCACCGGCTGGCAGCGCCAGCTTCTGGAGCGCCTGACCGACGAGTGGGGCTGGGACGAGCGCCAACTGGCGCTGCTCGACAGCCGCAGCCAGTGGAAGGTCCGCCAGGTGGCGGTCGAGCGTCGCGAGCTGGTGGCCGAGCTGAACTACAGCTACCGCTTCCTCAGCCAGTTCGCACGCGACCAGAGCGCCAGCAGCCGCGCCGATCAACGCGACCTCAACGTGCTGGGTCGGCGCCTGTACGCGGCCTTCGAGCGCCGCGCCGGCAAGATCGAGGTGATCAACCCGGGCATCGCCCCGGACATCGCCGAAGATACCCTCACCCTCGTCCAGTCGCCCAACCGCAAGGAGCCGGGCACCCACCACTGGGGCCTGTACAACGGCAACCTGGGCGTGCACGAGTGGGAGCATTTCAGCCCGATCAAACGCTGCCGCGAGCTGCTCGAACTGCTGACCTGGGCACACCGCAACGGCGTGATCGACAGCAGCACACGTCTGGCCCTGCACCCCGGTGTCAGCGACCTGAGCGAGTTCGAGCTGTTCAACCTGCTCGGCAGCCTGCAGCAGACCATCGCGCTACCGCTGGAAACCGTCAGCGAAATACGCCTGCTGCAACCCAGCGTGGCCGACGAGATCCTGCTGCTGGTCAACGTTGGCATCGACCCGCTGCGTCATCACCGCGACCTGAACATCCTGATGACCACCGAGCGCACCGACTCGCTGAGCTATGCCGGGGTGCGCGAAAACCTGGTGCTGACCTTCGACCAGATCACCCTGAACAGCTGGAACGAAGTGCTGGTGCAGCGCTACGACGGCGAGCACGCGCTGATGCGCTGCCTGCGTGACTTCCTCAACAGCCAGGGACCGCGCACGCAGCGTCCACGGCTACGGGTGCGCTGTTTCTGCCACAACCGTGCGCAAGCGATCGCCCAGCGCGTCGAGGACATCTTCGAGACCGTGCAGTTGCTGCTGGATCAGGGCCTGAACCACCGCTACCTGCTGCAAGTGGCGCAGCACACCCATGTGCTGGACCTGGTGCCTGGCCAGGTCAGCCTTACCACCCTGGACGATCAGGATGCCGTGCTCGCCCACCTCGGCGAGGAGCGCAGCCAGTACAGCCCGCTGTACCTGGACGCCAATGCCCTGCAGGACCACGACCTGCCACTGGTGCTGGAACAGGGTCAAGCGGGCTGCATCCAGGTGTTCTATCGCCTGCACGAAGGCTGGGCCGAACTCTACGTACTCGACGAATACAACGCACTCTGGCTGCAGCGGCTGCCACTGCAGGACGAAAGCCACCTGCTGCTGCCCCTGCAACGCTTCCTGCAGTCGGTGGTGGTGCGCCGCGATGCCCAGTTGCCGCTCGACAGCCTGCAGCAGGCCTCGCTGGACATCCTCTACTACCAGCTACTGCCCAACGGCCCAGGCAAATGCCGTGCCCTGGAGCCTCGGCCCGCGCCACAGGTCGCGAGCGGCCAGCCGTACTACGAAGTGCAGGCGATTCTCCAGGCAGGCGCGGGGGATGACGTGCATGTCACGCTGTATTGCGACCAGCAGGAGTTTTCCCAGCTCGATCACGGCGACCAGCTGTATGCCGTGGTCGCCCGGCAGATTCTGCGCCAGCGCCGCAGCGCCGGGAACTACCGCTGCTACATCACCGACCTGGACCTGTCCGAGCTGCTCGACGACGAACAGGGCTCGACGGTGCTGTTCCTGCGCTACAAGCGCGAACTGGAGCAGTCGCTCAATGATGGGCTGGAGCAGCTACAGGCTTGTTTGTAGCTGATGCCGTTCAGAGATCGAAATCACCCGCCGCTTCAGGCTGGTATTCCACGGCGAGCAGCTTGAGCTTGAGCGTCTTGCCGCCTGGCGCCGGCCAGTCGATCTGGTCGCCCACCGACAGGCCGAGCAGCGCGCAACCGATCGGTGCGAGGATCGAGACGTTGCCTTCCCCGCCTGCGTCCTTCGGGTAGACCAGGGTCAGGTGATAATCCTTGCCGGTGGCTTCCTCGCGGCAGTGCACGCGCGAGTTCATGGTCACCACGCCCGCCGGGACCTCCTCGTGGCCGACCACCTGTTCGGCGCGGTCCAGCTCGTCCTGCAGGGCGAGCACACCCGGCGTGCTTTCGTCGAGGCTGTCGAGCAGACGCTCAAGACGCTGCACGTCCAGTCGGGTGAGGATGAGGGAAGGCTTGGTGCTCATGGTCCAGTCAGACTCCTTTCAACGAAGTATTTCAAGCTGTAGATAAAGCAAAACCCCGCCCAAGGGCGGGGTTTGAGAATGCTTCTGGCGCGGCCAGTACCGGACTGACACTACCACAGCCGGGCAAATACTCAAGCCTGTGGCGTCGAAGCCCTCAGTGCGTCGGCCTCGCGGCAGATCTGCCGCCGCCGCTCGTCATCGGCCGAACGCCATTCGCGGATATGCTCCACATGACGCATGCATCCAGTGCAGACACGGCGCTCGTCGAGACGGCAGACGCTGATGCACGGCGAAGGCACGGCCGGGCTGACATTGCTGTAGAGCGGCTTGGGCGGCCGCGGTTGCTCGCTCATCTCAGATCTCGTCGAAGTCCAGCTTCTCGCCGACCCGCTCCCAGACGATGCGCTCGAGCATCTCGCCGAGCAGTTCTTCGCTCTTCTCGCAGACCCACTTGCCGCTCTCTTCGTCATAGTCGAAGTGGAAACCGCCCGAGCGGTCGGCCAGCCACAGCTGACGCAGCGGCTCCTGGCGGCTGAAGATCAGTTGGCTGCCGTTGTCGAACTTGATCGTCAGGACACCGGCGGAGTTTTCCATGTCCAGGTCCAGGTCGGTCTCGTCGAACAGATCCTCCAGGGCCTGTTGGGTCGCGTCGACCAGGTCGTGGAAACGCGCTTCGCTCAAACTCATTGCAGGAACCTCGAAAATGGCTGCACACACGCAAGCCGGGCACGATACGACCGCTGGGCGCTGATTGCAAAGACTAGCGACCGGCAGCACCGAGCCCAACCCTCACAACCAGCAAGCCTGGCCCGCCCGACGGACCGGCCCTTGCATAGGCAATCCGGCGGTCGCTCGGTATACTCGGGCGCAATACTGCTTATTTCAAAGGATTTCACCCATGAAGCGCCTGATTTCCTCCATTGCGGCGCTGGTCGCTGTAGCCTGCCTCGTTTCGGCCTGCGGTCAGAAAGGCCCCCTGTACCTGCCTGAAGACGGCAAGGACGGCAAGAGCGCACGCAAGTCGTCGCACCAGCACGCGCAGCCGGCCAAGGCCGCCCCGCAAGACGAAGAATCGCTGCCCGAGCAGTCGCCAGCGCAGTAAGGAAATCCAATGGACGCATTCAACTACCGCGACGGTGAACTGTTCGCGGAAGGCGTGGCCCTGTCGGCCATTGCCGAACGTTTCGGCACCCCCACCTACGTCTACTCGCGCGCCCACATCGAGGGCCAGTACCGTAGCTACACCGACGCCCTGCAAGGGGTCGAGCATCTGGTGTGCTTCGCGGTCAAGGCCAACTCCAACCTCGGCGTGCTGAACCTGCTGGCTCGTCTGGGCGCAGGCTTCGACATCGTTTCCGGTGGCGAACTGGAGCGTGTGCTGGCCGCTGGCGGCCGTGCCGACCGCGTGGTGTTCTCCGGCGTCGGCAAGACCCGTGAAGACATGC
Source organism: Pseudomonas wayambapalatensis (assembly GCF_049942315.1). Lineage (NCBI taxonomy): Bacteria > Pseudomonadati > Pseudomonadota > Gammaproteobacteria > Pseudomonadales > Pseudomonadaceae > Pseudomonas > Pseudomonas wayambapalatensis. The sequence continues at coordinate 24,213 of NZ_JBNFMU010000224.1, read as the reverse complement.
GCCGCGCCCTGGAAGTCGGCGTGCACTGCTTCAACGTCGAATCCACCGACGAACTCGAGCGCCTGCAAGTGGTGGCCGCCGAGATGGGCAAGGTCGCCCCGGTCTCGCTGCGGGTCAACCCGGACGTCGATGCCGGCACCCACCCGTACATTTCCACCGGCCTCAAAGAGAACAAGTTCGGTATCGCCATCGCCGATGCCGAAGCCATCTACGTGCGTGCCGCACAGTTGCCCAACCTGGACGTGGTCGGTGTCGACTGCCACATCGGTTCGCAGCTGACCACCGTCGACCCGTTCCTTGACGCCCTCGACCGCCTGCTCGACCTGGTCGACCGCCTTGCCGACTGCGGTATCCACCTGCGTCACCTCGACCTGGGCGGCGGCGTCGGCGTGCGCTATCGCGACGAACAGCCACCGCTGGTCGCCGACTACATCAAGGCCATCCGCGAGCGCGTCGGCGCACGCGACCTGGCCCTGGTGTTCGAGCCCGGCCGCTACATCGTCGCCAACGGCGGCGTGCTGCTGACCCGCGTCGAATACCTCAAGCACACCGAGCACAAGGACTTCGCCATCATCGATGCGGCGATGAACGACCTGATCCGTCCGGCGCTGTACCAGGCCTGGATGGGCGTCAGCGCGGTCAAGCCACGCGAAGGCGAAGGCCGTGCCTACGACCTGGTCGGCCCGATCTGCGAAACCGGTGACTTCCTCGCCAAGGACCGCCAGCTGAACCTCGCCGAAGGCGACCTGCTGGCCGTGCAGTCTGCGGGCGCCTATGGTTTCGTCATGAGCTCGAACTACAACACCCGTGGCCGTTGCGCCGAAATCCTGGTCGATGGCGACCAGGCCTTCGAAGTCCGCCGCCGCGAGACCATTGCCGAACTGTTCGCCGGCGAAAGCCTGCTGCCGGAGTGAACCCATGCTGCTGCGTTTCACCAAGATGCACGGGCTGGGCAACGACTTCATGGTCCTGGACCTGGTCAGCCAGCACGCGCACATCCAGCCCAAGCATGCCAAGCAGTGGGGTGACCGCCATACCGGCATCGGCTTCGACCAGCTGCTGATCGTCGAGGCGCCGAGCAATCCGGAAGTGGACTTCCGCTACCGGATCTTCAATGCCGACGGCTCCGAAGTCGAACAGTGCGGCAACGGCGCGCGCTGCTTCGCCCGTTTCGTGCTGGACAAGCGCCTGACCGCGAAGAAGCGTATCCGCGTCGAAACCAAAGGCGGTGTCATCGAGCTGGATGTGCAGAACGATGGCCAGGTCTGTGTCGACATGGGCCCGCCGCGCTTCATCCCGGCCGATATCCCCTTCGTCGCCGACCGGCAGGCGCTGAGTTATCCACTGGAGGTCGATGGCCAGGTCCACTCGATCGCCGCGGTGTCCATGGGCAACCCGCATTCGGTGCTGCGCGTCGATGACGTGCGCAGCGCCCCCGTGCACGAGCTGGGGCCGAAGATCGAGCACCATCCGCGCTTCCCGCAGCGGGTCAACGCCGGCTTCATCCAGGTCGTCGACCGTCACCGTGCCAACCTGCGGGTATGGGAGCGCGGTGCAGGTGAAACCCAGGCCTGCGGCACCGGCGCCTGCGCCGCCGCCGTAGCAGCCATCGCCCAGGGCTGGATGGATTCTCCCGTGTCCATCGACCTGCCGGGCGGGCGTCTGAGCATCGAATGGGCCGGCCCCGGCAAACCGGTGCTGATGACCGGCCCGGCCGTACGCGTCTACGAAGGACAGGTTCGTCTCTAAGCGAGTATCCGCCATGACCGATCAGCCACAGGTTGTACCCGAGCAAGCCGCCGACCTCGACGCCGAGGCGGTGGTCGCCTACCTGCGTGCCCACCCAACCTTCTTCGCCGAGCATGACGAACTGCTCATCGAGCAGCGCATCCCCCACCAGCGCGGCGACAGCGTGTCGCTGGTGGAGCGCCAGCTCAAGCTGCTGCGCGACCGCAACATCGAGATGCGCCATCGCCTGTCGCAATTGATGGATGTGGCCCGCGACAACGACCGGCTGTTCGACAAGACCCGCCGCCTGATCCTCGACCTGCTCGACGCCAGCAGCCTGGAAGAGGTGGTGATGGCGGTCGAAGACAGCCTGCGCCAGGAGTTCCAGGTGCCCTTCGTCAGCCTGATCCTGTTCGGTGAGAACGCCGCGCCGGTCGGGCGCTGGGTCAGCGGTGCCGAGGCGCAACAGGCCATCGGTGGCCTGCTGGGCAGCGGCAAGACGGTCAGCGGCAACCTGCGCGAGCATGAGCTGGCCTTCCTGTTCGGCGAAGACCAGCGCAAGGATGTCGGTTCCAGTGCCGTCGCCTCGCTGGAGCACCAGGGCCTGCACGGCGTGCTGGCCATTGGCAGCCGCGACCCGCAGCACTACAAGAGCAGCGTCGGCACCCTGTTCCTCACCTACATCGCCGAAGTCCTCGGTCGCGTGGTTCCGCGCTTCACCCAGACGCTGCGCTCGGTGCGCTGATGGAACGCCAGCTGGAAGCTTATTGCGCGCACCTGCGCAACGAGCGCCAGGTGTCCGAGCACACCCAGCTGGCCTACCGCCGCGACCTGGAGAAGGTGGTCGAATTCTGCAACACCCAGGGCATCGCCAGTTGGCAGGCCCTGCAGATCCAGCAATTGCGCCAGCTGGTGGCGCGCCTGCACCACCACGGCCAATCATCGCGCAGCCTGGCGCGCCTGCTTTCGGCGGTGCGCGGCCTGTATCGCTACCTCAACCGTGAGGGGCTTTGCCAGCATGACCCGGCCAACGGCCTGACCCCGCCCAAGGGTGAGCGTCGCCTGCCCAAGACCCTCGACACCGACCGCGCCCTGCAACTGCTCGACGGCGGCGTCGACGACGACTTCATCGCCCGTCGTGACCAGGCCATTCTCGAACTGTTCTATTCCTCGGGCCTGCGCCTGTCGGAACTGACCAACCTCGACCTCGAACAACTGGACCTGGCGGGCGGGCTGGTCCAGGTGCAGGGCAAGGGTGGCAAGGCCCGCGTCCTGCCGGTCGGGCGCAAGGCGCGCGAGGCGCTGCAGGCGTGGCTGAAACTACGCGGGATCAGCGCGCCACGCGACGGGGCGATGTTCGTCACCCGCCAAGGCAAGCGCCTGGGGCCACGGGCCATCCAGTTGCGGGTCAAGGTCGCCGGAGAACGCGAACTGGGCCAGCACCTGCACCCGCACATGCTCCGCCACTCCTTCGCCAGCCACCTGCTCGAATCGTCCCAGGACCTGCGCGCGGTACAGGAGATGCTCGGCCACGCCGACATCAGCACCACGCAGATCTACACCCACCTGGACTTCCAGCACCTGGCCGCCGTCTACGACAGCGCCCATCCCCGGGCCAAACGCAGCAAAGGCAGCGACTCATGAGTATCAAGCTGATCACCTTCGACCTGGACGACACCCTGTGGGACACCGCACCGGTGATCGCCAGTGCCGAGACCGTCCTGCGCGACTGGCTTGCCGCCAATGCCCCAAACCTGGGCGGTGTGCCGGTCGAGCACCTGTATGCCATCCGCGAACGCCTGGTGCAGGCCGAACCGGGCCTCAAGCACCGCATCAGCGCCCTGCGCCGGCGCGTGCTGTTCCACGCACTGTCCGACGTCGGCTACAGCGAGCAACACGCCCAGGAGCTTGCCAATGAAGCCTTCGAGGTGTTCCTGCATGCCCGGCATCAGGTCGAGGTGTTTCCCGAAGTGCAGCCGGTACTGGAGATCCTGCGCCATCACTATGTGCTGGGCGTCGTGACCAACGGCAATGCCGATGTGCGGCGGCTGGGGATCTCGGACTACTTCCGCTTCGCCCTGTGCGCCGAGGACCTGGGGATCGGCAAGCCGGACCCGGCGCCGTTCCGCGAAGCGCTCAAGCGCGGCGAGGTCGAAGCCAGTTCGGCGGTACACATCGGCGATCACCCGGGAGACGACATCGCTGGGGCCCAACGCGCCGGCCTACGCGCGATCTGGTTCAACCCCCAGGGTAAGGCCTGGGCCGGCGAGCAGGCGCCGGATGCCGAGATCCAGCGCCTGTCGCAGCTGCCGGACGTGCTCGCACGCTGGCGCTGACGGCCCTATCGCGGGGCACGTCGGATTCCACCCACAAAAAAGCCCGCAGCGACGGCGGGCTTTCTTGTATCCAGCCACTCAGATAGGGCGGCTGCCGTACTTGTTGTCCGGCTTCTTGGGCGGATCGGCAACCACATTGGCCTCGACTTCCTGGACCTTGCCACCGCGTGCCAGGAACTCTTCCATGGCGCGCGCCAGCGCGTCGCGCTCCTTCTGCTTGGCTTCCATGCTCGGCATCTCGTCTACCGAGACTGCCGCCTTGGACTTGCCTTTGGCGGCAGGTGCAGGGCTGCTGTCGTCGTCGCCGGCGTCTTCCGCGCCGTCGTCGGATGCCGCGTCAAGGGCCTCATCACCCTCGTCTTCGTCGCCTACTTCGAGGTCATCATTTTCCAGATCGTCGTCGCTCATGTTCTACCTCATGACTTGCGAAAAGCAGGTTAGTTATAGACCAGTGATGCCGTAGACCGGCAGCCACCAGTGAAAATTCAACTGGCCGTGGGTTGGCCACTGCCTTGGATGTACGGCCCCTGGTGAGGGCGTTTCACCCAGCAGATCCCAGCTCCTGGCGGGATCTGACGAAATCCTTGAGCCACCGCTGCTGGCCTTGCGCTATTGGCAAGCCTAGCAAAGCGTGGCGAAGTGTGTGGAAGGCACTGCAAACACCCTTCCGGCGCGCATTCTAGCGCGCCGGGAGAAAAAACAAAGCTCCATCAGTACCCGCTTTTCTGTAAGTTTTCTGCCTGCGTCACGAACGTGCCGGATAAACCGTTTGCCTACCGGCGAAACGGTAAAAATCAGGCAAAAAAATGCCCGGACAAGCCGGGCAAGTTTTTTACTGCAGGGCGGTTACAGGTTGTAGCCGCGCTCGTTGTGCTGAGCCAGGTCGAGGCCGACCGACTCTTCTTCTTCGTTGACCCGCAGGCCCATTACCACGTCCAGCACCTTGAGGATCACGTAGGTGACGATGGCGGTGTAGGCCACGGTGAAGATCACGCCCTTGGCCTGGACCCAGACCTGCGCACCGATATCGGTGACCGCGCCGAAGCCGCCCAGGGCCGGTGCTGCGAACACACCGGTGAGAATCGCGCCGACGATACCGCCAATACCATGCACACCGAAGGCATCCAGCGAGTCGTCGTAGCCCAGCTTGCGCTTGAGGCTGGTGGCGCAGAAGTAGCAGATCACACCCGACGCCAGGCCGATTACCAGGGCGCCCATAGGGCCGACGGTGCCGGCAGCCGGAGTGATGGCGACCAGGCCGGCGACCACACCCGAAGCGATGCCCAGGGCGCTGGGTTTGCCGTGGCCGATCCACTCGGCGAACATCCAGCCCAGCGCGGCGGCGGCGGTGGCGATCTGGGTCACCAGCATGGCCATGCCGGCAGTGCCGTTGGCCGCTGCAGCGGAACCTGCGTTGAAGCCGAACCAGCCGATCCACAGCATGGCCGCGCCGACCAGGGTGTAGCCGAGGTTGTGCGGAGCCATCGGCGTGGTCGGGTAGCCTTTGCGCTTGCCCAGTACCAGGCACGCCACCAGACCTGCGATACCGGCGTTGATGTGCACCACGGTGCCGCCCGCGAAGTCCAGTACGCCCCAGTCCCACATCAGTGCGCCGTCACCGCTCCAGACCATGTGCGCGATCGGCGCATAGACCAGGGTGAACCACACGCCCATGAACACCAGCATGGCGGAGAACTTCATGCGTTCGGCGAAGGCACCGACGATCAGTGCAGGAGTGATGATGGCGAAGGTCATCTGGAAGGTGATGAACACCGCCTCAGGGAACAGCGCGGTGGCCGAGGTCAGGCCAGACGGCGTCACACCGGCGAGGAAGGCTTTGGAGAAGCCGCCGATGAACGAGTTGAAATTGAGCACGCCCTTTTCCATGCCGGTGGTATCGAAGGCGATGCTGTAGCCGTAGATGACCCACAGGATGCTGATCAGACCGGTGATGGCGAAGCACTGCATCATCACCGACAGCAGGTTCTTGGAGCGCACCATGCCACCGTAGAACAGGGCCAGGCCCGGGATGGTCATGAACAGTACCAGCGCCGTGGCCGTGAGCATCCAGGCGGTGTCGCCGGAGTTCAGTACCGGGGCGGCTGCTTCCTCTGCCAGGGCAAGGCCAGGCATTACGAGGGACAATAGGGCTCCTAGCCCTGCGATCTTGCGCAGAGTCATTTGTTTTCTCCTGGGGCGTTTGGGTTTGGTGAGGCTTGTTGTGTCGCTTAGATCGCGTCGGTATCGGTTTCGCCGGTACGGATGCGGATCGCCTGCTCCAGATTCACCACGAAGATCTTGCCGTCGCCGATCTTGCCGGTGTTGGCCGCCTTGGTGATGGCTTCGATCACCCGGTCCAGGTCCTTGTCATCGATGGCGACATCGATCTTGACCTTGGGCAGGAAATCGACCACGTATTCGGCGCCACGGTACAGCTCGGTATGGCCTTTCTGCCGGCCGAAGCCTTTGACTTCGGTCACGGTGATGCCTTGCACGCCGATTTCCGACAGCGACTCGCGCACGTCGTCCAGCTTGAACGGCTTGATGATGGCAGTGACTAGCTTCATGAAACTCTTCTCCCGATTTGGTGGACTTGCCCCAGGAAAACAAACCCGTCTCAAGTCTAAGCGCAGCGCCTGGCTTTGTAACGCGTCGTCGGCTCCATTCCCCCACCGACGCACGTTTTCGGCGGGTGACGAGGGACCCTTGCGGCTCCGCCTGCACACTGCCCGATCACAAGGGACTGCATCAGTGCATGGCGCACAGAGGCCTTTGCAGAAACCTTGCCAGATCCGGCAAAAGGCCAGAAAACAAGTAGTTGCGTGCAATGCTCGGGATTAGCCCATGGCCAGTACGGCGAAAGCTGCACGGTTCTGGTGCATAGAGTCATAGCGAGCTGCTCAAAAAGTGTGCATCCAGTCCCCGGAATACGCCGTGCTACACTGCCCACCTTTCACACGCACGGAACAACCCGACCCATGCTCGCGCCCAAAGCCCTTCTCGACGCCCTGAGCGACCAGGCCTCGCGCCTGTTCAGCGGCGACACCGCGCAGCCGCGCGCCGAACTCGAAAGCCAGTTCAAGATCCTGATGCAGAGCGCGTTCAGCAAGCTGGACCTGGTCAGCCGTGAAGAATTCGACAGCCAGATGGTGGTCCTGGCGCGCACCCGCGCGCGCCTCGAAGCCCTGGAGAAGCAAGTGGCCGAGCTGGAGGCGCGCATGGCGCCGCCGGCACAGGACTAGCCACCCTTAGGGATATCCGGCCGGCCTCCGCGCAGAGGCCGACCGGAAACATCAAACGCTTCCTACAAACAATAGGGAGCATTCAAACAAGATGAAACTTATTTAAAGTTCACCTCCCCGGTTGACTTCGATACTACCCTTGAATAAAGTTCGCTCGCCCTGAGAAAAGGGGCCTTTTTTCCATTCACTGAAGAATTCAATGGACACAGTATCTAGTCGCTGCCTGACCGCCGCCGCACGGCCCAGTCAGGCACTTGAACCGGAACACCGGTCCCGACACCCTGGTCGGGCAAGCCGCGCCAGAGCCTGATGCTCCGCCGTGACTTGCCCCAGCCGGTGTCCGCCGGTTGGAGGCAAGCTCATGAACCTCACGTCATTCGTTTCAAATCGCCTGCACGCCTGCCTGGCGCGTTTGCAGGCCCGCGCCTGGCCGCCCCGTGGCCCGTGCGCTCCAGCCCAGCCCTCCGCCGCCGTGTGCGGCCCGCAGTTGCGTGCCGTATGGCAGGCACACCCCTGCCACGGAAAACTTCAGTTGCGCCTGCACTGGCACCACGACGACAGCCAGGACCCTCCAGGTAGAAGGGGGCTGCTGGCACGCCTCTGCGCTCGCCTGAGCCCCCAGACGTTCCACTGAACAACTGATATAGAACAGTAACTTCTGATCGAACTTTCAACCTTGAAAGTTCGCCGGACGGTTATTGCCCATTGTTTATCAACGAGGAATACAAACATGGAATGCGCGAGTAGAAAGTTCGCTGCCGAAACAACTTCCGACTCTCGGCAGCGGACAGACAACTGTCGGAAAAACCAAGCATTTTTCTGCGACCCGACATGCCTTCGTTCACCCCCTGAGTGAAACGTCTGTGTGTCGTGCCGCCGCAGCGGCAGGAGCACAGCAACATGACCGTCAAACACCGCAACACCGCACCGGCCAAGGCCGAACGCGAAACCCGCCTGTCCACCCGCGCCGCCCGTGAAGCGCGCAATGGCCTGTCCGTCACCCTCGCCAACCTCGATGCCAGCGAGCATGGCCTGACCGAACACGAAGCCGCCAAGCGCCTGCAGCGCGACGGCGCCAACCAGGTCGCCCACGACCAGCAACCCCACGCCCTGGTGCAACTGCTCAAGGCCCTGCACAACCCCTTCATCTACGTCCTGCTGACCCTGGCCGGGATCAGTTTCGTCACCGACTACTGGATGCCGATCAGCGCAGGTGAAGCGGATGACGCCGACCTGACCAAGGTCATCATCATCATGACCATGGTCAGCCTCAGCAGCCTGCTGCGCTTCTGGCAGGAGTACCGCTCGAACAAGGCCGCCGACGCCCTCAAGGCGATGGTGCGCACCACGGCCACCGTGCTGCGCCGCGAACAGTTCGGCCAGCCGCCGCGCCTGCGCGAAGTGCCCATGGACGAACTGGTGGCCGGCGACATCGTGCAGCTTTCGGCGGGCGACATGATTCCCGCTGACATCCGCCTGCTCGAATCACGCGACCTGTTCATCAGCCAGGCGGTGCTCACCGGCGAAGCGCTGCCGGTCGAGAAGTACGACACCCTGGGCAATGTCGCGCAGAAGTCCGCCACGACTGACAGCGCTGACCAGGACAACCTGCTCGAACTGCCGAACATCTGTTTCATGGGCACCAACGTGGTCAGCGGCCGCGCCCGCGCCGTGGTGGTCGCCACCGGTCGACGCACCTACTTCGGCTCCCTGGCCAAGGCCATCGCCGGCTCGCGCAGCCAGACCGCCTTCGACCGCGGCGTGAACAGCGTCAGCAGCCTGCTGATCCGCTTCATGCTGGTGATGGTACCGGTGGTGTTCATGATCAATGGCCTGGTCAAGGGCGACTGGGGCGATGCCTTCCTCTTCGCCCTCGCCGTGGCCGTGGGCCTGACCCCGGAAATGCTGCCGATGATCGTCAGCGCCAACCTGGCCAAGGGCGCCGTGGCCATGGCCCGGCGCAAGGTGGTGGTCAAGCGCCTGAACGCCATCCAGAACCTGGGCTCGATGGATGTGCTGTGCACCGACAAGACCGGCACCCTCACCCAGGACCGGATCATCCTCGAGCACCATGTGCGCATCGACGGTGAGCGCGACAAGCGCATCCTCGAGCTGGCCTGGCTCAACAGCCACCACCAGAGCGGCGTGCGCAACCTGATGGACCAGGCCGTACTCCACTTCGCGGCCCAGGACCGCGCGTTCCAGGCGCCCTACGCCTACGCCAAGGTCGACGAGCTGCCGTTCGACTTCATTCGCCGTCGCCTGTCGGTGGTGGTGAAGAACGCCCTGGGCGATCACCTGATGGTGAGCAAAGGCGCGGTCGAGGAAATGCTCGCCATCGCCACCCATGTGCAGGAAGGCGAAAGCGTCGTGGCCCTCGATGAGCGTCGGCGCCAGCGCCTGCTGGCCAGCGCCGATGCCTTCAACCGCGACGGCTTCCGCGTGCTGGTGGTCGCCACCCGCGACATTCCGGCAAGCGAAGGCAAGGCGCAGTACCACACCGACGACGAGCGCGACCTGGTGATCCAGGGCTTCCTGACCTTCCTCGACCCGCCCAAGGAAACCGCCGGCCCGGCCATCGCCGCCCTGCGCGACATGGGCGTGCGGGTCAAGGTACTGACTGGCGACAACCCGGTGGTCACCTGCAAGGTATGCCGCGAAGTCGGCCTGGAGCCCGGCCTGCCGCTGCTTGGCCAGGACATCGAGCGCATGGACGACACCACCCTGAAGATTCAGGTCGAAGAACGCACCGTCTTCGCCAAGCTCACCCCACTGCAGAAATCCCGCGTGCTCAAGGCGCTGCAGGCCAACGGTCACACCGTGGGCTTCCTCGGCGACGGCATCAACGACGCTGCCGCCCTGCGTGACGCCGACGTCGGTATCTCGGTGGACAGCGGCACCGATATCGCCAAGGAATCGGCAGACATCATCCTGCTGGAAAAAAGCCTGATGGTGCTCGAGGAGGGTGTGCTCAAGGGTCGCGAAACCTTCGGCAACATCATGAAGTACCTGTGCATGACCGCCAGCTCCAACTTCGGCAACGTGTTCTCGGTGCTGGTGGCCAGTGCGTTCATTCCCTTCCTGCCGATGCTGGCGATCCACCTGCTGCTGCAGAACCTGATGTATGACTTCTCCCAGCTGTCGCTGCCGTGGGACCGCATGGACAAGGAGTTCCTCAGCGAACCGCGCAAGTGGGACGCTCGCAATATCGGCCGCTTCATGCTGTGGATCGGCCCGACGTCGTCGATTTTCGACATCACCACCTTTGCCCTGATGTGGTACGTGTTCGCCGCCAACAGTGTCGAGATGCAGGCGCTGTTCCAGTCCGGCTGGTTCATCGAAGGGCTGCTTTCGCAGACCCTGGTGGTGCACATGCTGCGCACCCGCAAGGTGCCGTTCTTCCAGAGCACTGCGGCGCTGCCGGTGATCCTGGCCACGGGCCTGGTGATGGCGCTGGGCATCTACATCCCGTTCTCGCCAGTGGGCGCGATGGTCGGCCTGGTGCCGCTGCCGTGGGAATACTTCCCTTGGCTGGTCGCTACCCTGCTGGGCTACTGCGTGGTCGCTCAGACCATGAAAACGCTCTACATCCGCCGCTTCGGACAGTGGTTCTGAGCCAGCAGGGAGAGCAGACCATGCGCGTACTGATCTGTGCGGGACGCAACTACGCCGACACCCGGCGCTGCCGCCAGGCCCTGGACGATGTCCAGCGCCAGCGGCCGATCCGGGTGTTGATTCACGGCGGCAGCCAGTTCCTCGGTGGCGAGATCGAAAGCTGGGCACGCGAGCACGGCGCCGACCTGGTGCGCTACCCGCCCAACTGGCAGTTGCACGGCAAGCAGGCCGAACGCCTGCGCAACCTGTTCATGTTCACCGACAGCCGCCCCGAGTTGTTGCTCGCCCTGCCCGGGGGCGACGACACCGAGGAGCTGCTGGCCAGGGCTCGCGGCGCTGGAGTGCAGGTGATCTGCGGCAGGCAACCACGACAACCCGAGCGAGAGGAGCATTGCCATGACGCCTGAAAAGCCTGATGAACGAACCCGTTTCTCGCTCACCCACGACCTGCCACCCGCCCAGGCCCGGGCGGCGCGGCGCAATGTGCTGTTTGTGATCGTGACCTTGGTGTTGAGTGGGGTGTTGGTGGTGTTGTTTGGGGTTGAGGCGCGGCTGTCTGGATGATGCGCCGCAACAGGCTTGTGGGGCGCAGTGAACGCCGGCATAGCCGGCGCCACCCACCACGGTGTCTGCTTCGCGGGCAAGCCCGCTCCCACAAGTGCTGCACCGACTCCGGTGGCTGTGCCCCCTGTGGGAGCGGGCTCGTCCCGCGATCGGGCGCGCAGCGGCCGCCGACGTACGAAAGTTCTGAAATCTCTAGCAGGAGCCTTCGATCCGTTAACCTTGGGAAGTATCCTACGCGCTTTGCGGAAGCCTCTTAATTGTCGGGGAAATGCCTCAGGGATAACTTCGCTGGGTCGCCCACATTGGCGGCTGGGTGTGAGAAGCCCACCTGACACGTTGGCTCCCAAGTCATGGCAGCCGTGCACGAGCAGACTTCGGTCTGGCCGTGTTTCTCCGTGTCCACGGTCTTCTCACCTCGTGCGCGGCTGCCACCCTTATATCTGTGAGAAGGATCGGGTGGCGGTTATCTAAACCGGCATGGAGTCTTCGTTATGAAAAAACTCGTCCCCGACCCACCCCGCCTCAAGCTCATCAACAACCCCTACTTCTCCATCCACACCGACATGACCCCTCCCGACGCCCTGGCGCACGCCAGCGAGCTCTTGCGCGGTGTCGCCGAAACCATCGACGAACACTGCCGCACCTATGCCGGTGTACCCGGCCTGCACATGCTGTCGAACGCCGCGCACTCCGCCGAAACGGCTCGCGCGCTGATCGAACATGCGCTGAACCGGATGTGACCCTGAGCCCGTCAAGGAGTGATGAACATGAGCGGTAACCAATCCGGTCGCACCACCGCAGGTGTTGCCACCTTTCTCGAGATGTTTCGCGTACAGCCCGGTGTCCCCTATGAGCGCGCCATCGAAGAAATCTCAGTGCTGGTGGGCTGTACACGTGATCTGAGCGATCAGTTCACAGGGGAGGCAAACCCTGCGGCAATCACCGCCCTGCACTACCTCAGCGCCCTGGCCAAAGCGTTGTTGAATGATCTTGAGGTCAGCCGTAACGCTGGTGACTGAAACCTCACGACCAAGCCTCGATACCGCCTCGGCATCGAGGCCCAGGCAAATGCTGCACAAGCACACCTCAACGAACTGAAGTCTCAGGCCGCTCAAGAATCCGACACTAAAGTATTCCCTCCCTGTGCCGTTAACTGCCTCAACTGGAAGGATTTATTTAGCTGGACTTTGCGCAAGTCGAGCTAACCCATGGAAGGCACCGATGCAAAGTGACCGGAAAGGACATGCAGCTGCCGTAACGCTGCAGACCGGGCAAGGCGGACTGTCGTCCGTCGTGCGACATACGAAAATGTCAACACATGGAAAATACGCTATGCAATTCAAGAAACGGATCTTCGCGGCCCTGGCCGTTACCTCCCTGTTCGCTGCCGGTGCAGCGCATGCAGGCCCTCCCGTGCAGATCACCGTCAAGAACCTGGGCACTGCCGAAGCCAAGTACTCGATGATCGGCAACAACGAAGCCCTGACCAACGCCAGCGCAACGCCCAAGCCCAAAGATTCGATCCTGCCGAACCAGGCCTTCACCTTTGTCGTGACCGGCCCCCTGAGCCCAGACATCACCACCGCCTTCGTGCGCTACGCCATCGGCGGCAAGTCCTGCGTGTTCCGTACCTCGTTCGTCAACACGATTGCCCCGGGCGGGCTGGGTGGCACCATCACCAAGATCCCGAAATGGACCAAGGATGCCGATGCCAGCGGCGGCGCTCGCTGCACCGCAACCATCACCTCGACCAGCCTGTCGAACTATTCGTGGAACGTCGAATTCACGATCAAGTAAGTCGCTGAACGTTCTGCCCCGGAGCGATCCGGGGCAGAACGGGTCCAAAGCAGACGCAGCATCCCCGCTGCCCAGAGAGATACGGAGACGATCATGGATGGTGTCAACAGCCTGCCGGCGTCACAGGTAAAAACCCTCAACGCGACTCAAGGCACTGGCAAGCCAGATGAAAAGCCGGACGCCACGGCCTCGGTAGCGGTGACCCAAAAAAACGGTAACTCGGATAACGCGAGCATCTCGCCACTGGCGCAGTTGCTCAGCGACGCAGCAGCGCGCGCGGCAAAGCGCGACGCCAGTACTGACCGTAGCGGCCTGAAAGCCATCGCTGAGCAGGTTACCCGCGCCATTCACAGCCCGGCGTTCGAGCAGTCCAAGGTCGAACGCGATGCCGAAACGCCCGCTTCGGACGACCCACAGCGCCTCGAGCAAGCACGTCAGGCAACCGCCTTCCTGAACAACAAAGGTTCCAACCCGTTCGCGGGCATGTCCATGGAACAACTCTCTCTAGTCGTGCATGACGACAGCGGTGCATTTACAGTCAACGAACGGCGCGCAGCGCTGGTGGAGACCGGTGCACAAGAAGAGGCTTGGTCCAGGGCGGTTTCGCAGAAGTTAATGGACGAGTACAACCGCGACGGGCACATGTCACCTAAAACCCTTCAAGGCATCCTGGATTATTACAAGGGCCTGCCGCCGATCATGGAAGCCCAGCTTCCCGACAACTACGAACATGATTTGAACAAACTCATCCAGTACGCCGAAAAAGAACAATCGCACAGCAAGGATCAACTCCAATCGCTGCTCGATCTGGTCTTGGCAAAACGCCTTGAATACACCGACAAGACAGCAACGCAAGACACCTGAATTTATTCAACCAGGTGCCCATCGTATTGAGTGGGAATACCTGAACAGATTCCCAAGGATCGTGGGCAATGGATGCCTGAGTCACCCAACCAGACGCTGATTCGCCTGCAAGGCGTGACGCATGCGTACAGCTCCCATAGCGCCGCGCGGCCCGTGCTGCGTGATGTCTCGTTGTCGGTCAAGGCCGGCCAAAGTTGCGCCATCGTTGGCGCCTCGGGCTCGGGCAAAAGCACCTTGCTCAGCCTGATCGGTCTGCTCGACCAGCCCACCCAAGGACACCTCCACCTGGCAGGCCGCGACATGACCCTGGCAACCGATGGCGCCCGCGCAGTGATGCGCAACCAGCACATCGGCTTCGTTTTTCAGGGCTTCAACCTGCTGCCGCGTCTGGATGCCCTCGACAATGTCGCCTTGCCGCTGCTTTACCGTGGCGAGCCACGCAACTCGGCACGGGAGGCGGCGCGCCAGCAGTTGCGGCGGGTAGGCCTCGGCGAACGGCTGCACCACCGCCCGGCAGAGCTCTCCGGGGGCCAACGCCAGCGAGTGGCCATTGCCCGCGCCCTCGTCGGTGAGCCCCAACTGCTGCTCGCCGACGAGCCCACCGGCAACCTCGATGGCCAGACTGCACAAGACATCATCGAACTGCTGCTGGCTCTCAACCGTGAGCAGGGCGTCACCCTGATCATCGTCACCCATGACCTGGGGATTGCCCGTCGTCTGCAACGCTGCCTGCAGGTTGTCGAGGGCTGCATACGCGAGGTCGTGCATGGTTAGCACGCGAGCCTACGGCCCATCCCTCGCTCAGCGCCTTTCTGAACCATTCGATAGCCTCCAGCGCCTGGGACGCCGGGCCATTCTGGCGTTGCTCGGTATCGCAGTCGGCTGCGCAGCCGTGGTTGCGCTGCTGAACATTGGGCATAACGCCCAGCGCCAGGCGATGGCGGTGTTCAAGGGCATGGGCAGTAACCTGCTGGTCGCCGACGTGCAATGGCCTGCAGGCGCCCACTTGTCGGCACAGGCAACGCAGCCCTTCGACACCCAAGCCGTGCGCGAAGCCGAGCCGGGACTGCGTGCAATCAGTCCGCTGAGCCTGTCGTCGGTACGCGTGAGTCTGCACGGACGAACACACGACGCGCTGCTAGCCGGGGTAGATCCGCAACTGGCCGAAGTACTCGACCTCAGATTGATAGAGGGGCGTTTCATCAGCCCTTACGACAGCCGCAGCACCCATGCGGTACTGGGCGAGCGCCTTGCCGCCGATCTGGCCGCGCAGGGCATGCCGGTCATGCCTGGCGCACAGCTACAGATCGCAGGCTACGTGTTCCAGGTGATCGGCGTATTGCACGGCATCGGACAAAACCCACTGCTGCCGCTGTCGATCGACGACAGCTTGCTGATCCCGCTCGAAGGTATGCGACGGCTGGTCAGCGCACCTCAGGTGGGTACCGTTCTGGCGCGCACTGCCGACGGTGCCGACCCACTTGCCGTCGCCCCTCGCCTGCAGGCGCGGTTGCAGACCGCACTGCCCGGTCGCACGATCGATGTCCAGGCTCCCCAGCAGTTGCTCGCCGGTATCGCCCAGCAGTCGCGGCTGTTCTCCTGGCTGCTGGCAGGGCTGGGCGGCATTGCCCTGCTGGTGGGCGGTGTCGGGGTGATGAACGTGATGCTGATGAACGTCTCCGAACGCCGCCGCGAGATCGGCGTGCGCATGGCACTAGGCGCCCGCCCGCAAGATATCGCCTGGCTGTTTCTCCTCGAAGCGGTGGTACTGGCCGTGACCGGCGCAGCTTGCGGTGCAGTGCTGGGCGTGGGCGCGGGGTGGCTGTTTACTTTGCTGTCTGGCTGGGCCGACTTCAGCCTCGCCCCCCTGTCGTTGCCACTTGGCATCGGAGGCGCAGTCCTCACCGGGCTGTTCTTCGGCTTGAGCCCGGCGCTGTCTGCCGCCCGCCTGCAACCGGTACAGGCGTTGCGCGATGATTGAGCGCTGCCTGGCCTTGCTACTGCTGATCATGAGCACCGGGCCTGCCCTGGCCAGCCTGGCGCTCGCGCCTTCCCAGGCGACCCGGTCGAGCGCACCTTCGCCAGCCGTTTCCAGCCTCTCGCTGAAGGCACAGCGCATTGATTTGAGCCTAAGCGACGCGATCTACCTCGGTCTGCGCGACAACCGCGGGATCCGCAGCGCCTATCTGGATCGAATTGCTCAGAAGTTCGACCTGCGGGTGGCCGAGGATCGTTTCAGCCCCAAGCTGCTCATCCGCGGCAACTACCTGTCCAATCACAACCAGGCCGACCGCTATCGCCAAGGGGATATCACACCCACTACGACCCTGCTGACTCCTTACGGCACCCGCCTGAGCCTGGGCTGGACCTATCGTCACACCGAGGCCGAACTGGCCGGGCTGACCCGTAACGACGGCGCCAACATCACGGTCATCCAGCCGCTGCTGCGCGGTGCCGGCAGGGATGTCGCCACGGCACCGGTGCAACTGGCCCGCCTGGGCGAGCAGGTCAACCGGCTGGCGTTGAAAGACACCGTGGCGCAGACCATCACCCGAATCATCATCGGTTATCACACTCTGCTGCAGACCCAGGAGCAGTTGCAGATTGCCCGCGACGCCCTGCAGCGGGCCAATCAATTGCTCGAGGTGAACCAGGCAATGATTGCTGCCGGTCGCATGGCAGCCTTCGAGATAGTCCAGACCGAAGCCGAAGTCGCCACCCAGGAGCTCGGACTGGAAGACGCCCGCAATCAACAGCAAGCCGCGCGCCTGGCTCTGTTGCAGATGCTGGCGCTGGATCTCGATACCCCCATCGTCGCCAGCGACACGGTCCATGCAGACGCGATCGATGTCGACACCTCCTTGGCCCTTCAACAGGCTCAGGCCCTGCAACCGACCTACCTCATCGAACTGATTGCCGGCGAGCAAGCAACGATCAACCTGACGGTGGCGCGTAACGAGCGCCTGTGGGACGTCTCTCTGGTCGGTGGTGGCGCCCAGGTACGTGAACGCAACAACCTCAACGGCAGCGCGCGCAGTTGGGAGAATTATGTGGGTGTTCAAGTGGAAATTCCGATCGGTGACCTGAGTACCCGTCAGGCTGAAGTACATGCGCGTGTCGGGGTGGAAACCCAGGAAGTCCGGTTGCAGGAAGCACGTCAGCAACTCCAGCGGGACGTGACCAATGCCGTGCGCGACATCGGCGTGCGCTGGCGCCAGTACCAGATTGCCCTGCGCGCGCAGGAATTGTCGCAACGCAAACTAGCGATCGAACGAGAAAAACTCACCGTCGGCCGATCAAGCAACTTCCAGGTTCTGAGTTTCGAGAACGACCTGCGCACGGCGCAGAATACGCGCCTGGGTGCGCTCATCAGCTACATGAACGCCCAGGCCGAACTGGACCAGACCCTGGGCACCACGCTGGACAGTTGGGACATTGCACTGAATGACTAGGTTTTGCTCGATCACTGGCGGCCGCGCGCTACTGGTGCTGGCCCTCGCCAATCTGCCGGGCTGCTACGGCGATGCGGATGAGCAGCCGGGCGCTTCCCCGCAAGCGCAGTGGGTGCAGGTAGCACCGCGCCTGCTGGAAAATCGCCTGGGCCTGGTAGGCCACCTGCAGTCAATGGACCACATCACCCTCGCTGCACCTTTCGATGGGCTGATCGCCGACGTGCGCGTACAGGAGGGCCAGCACGTCGAGAAAGGCCAGGTGCTGGTGACGCTGGACCCTGCGCAGCTGCAAGTGCAATTGCGCCAGGCACAGGCTGAGCTGCTCAAGGCCCGTCGAGAGGCGCAACGCCTGGAACGTTGGAGCTCCAGCCCAGAAGTCGCCCGCGCACGGCGCGCAGTGGCGGCCGCGAACCAGAACCTATCCCGCAGCGAGAATAGCCTGCGCGATACCCAGGCGCTGTTCGAGCGCGGCATCGTCGCGCGAATGGAGGTCGAAAGCCTGGCTCAGCAGGTGAACACCCAGCGCCAGGACCTGACCGCCGCCAACGAGGATCTGCTTACAACACTTGCGCACGGCCACGGCGAGGAGCTCAGCATCGCGGCAATGGAACTGGCCAACGCCCAAGCGCGCCATCAGGCCCTCGAGCAGTTGTATGCACGACGCGAACTGCTCGCTCCGCTGGCCGGGTATGTGGTTCGCCCGGCCCCTCAAGAGGGCGGAAAATCCGTTCCCCTGCAAACGGGTGTCGCCGTTACCCAGGGGGTACCGCTGCTCGGCGTGATAGGCCAGGAGCGCTTCCAGGCCTTGAGCCGGGTGGAAGAGACCGACCTGCGCCTACTGCACGAAGGCATGCCGGTGCAGATCAGTGGCGACGGCTTTTCCGGTGAACTGAGCGGTCGCCTGACCGCCATCGGTATCCAGAGCGAGACGGCTGATACGCAAGGCGCCGGAGCCCAGTACCCAGTGAAGGTGTCGATCGACCTGCCAGCACAGCCCTTGCAGCACCCCATGCGCGCGGGGATGAGCGCACGCCTGTCGATCATTCTGCAGCGTGACGAACAGGGTATCGCCATTCCCCCGCACGCATTGCGCGATGATGGCCAGGGGGGACGCTACGTGGTGTATCGAGCGACGCCACAGGCTGCGGTCGAGCAGATTCCGGTGACGACCGGTGCAGCGGTGCCCGAGGGCGTGATGGTGCGGGGGCTGGAGGCTGGGCTGGTGGAGGTGCAGGAGCGCACGCCTGACTGAAGAACTGCCAGGTTCGAAGACCAAAATCCGGAAACCAGGATGATCTGACAGTGTTCAATGCGTGAACTGAGCTGCAAGGTCCGCATGTATACATCGCCTTCCATGCGGACCTCGTGGCTGGCCACCACCGCACCATGCCCGCAGTCTGTTCCCAAGGCTTCCAATGCCGATATCGCCTCAGGCCGTGACGATGGTATTGCCCAAGGGCTCGAGCAGGCCCTGGCGAGTAGCCCTGCACACGGCACTGACCAAAGCCTGCAGCGAAGCCTGGAGAATGCTGCTGTCTTTACCAACACCGAAAAGCAGCTGGTTGTTGACGCGAATTTCCACATAGGCGATCGTCTCGGCCTGGGCGCCATCACGTACCGCATGCTCATGGTAGTCGGCGATGTCGAAATTCAGGCCAAGTGCGGCAAAGGCTTTGACCAGCGCGGCGAGCGGCCCGTTACCCTCCCCGGTCAATGGCAGGCGGCCACCGTCAACGAGCAATTGAGCACTGACGTAGGTGCTTGCTCGGTCACTGGTGAGCATGGGCTGGGTCAGGGTGTAGGGCCTGCCCTGCTGCAGATAGGTTTCAGTGAAGCAGGCCAGGATCATATCGCTGGTCACTTCCTGGCCTTCGGCATCGGCAACCCGCTGCACCACGCCGCTGAACTCCATTTGCAGACGCCGCGGCAGCACGATGCCCTGCTGCTCCAGCAGATACGCCACGCCTCCCTTGCCCGACTGGCTGTTGACCCGGATCACCGCCTCATAGCTGCGCCCCATGTCGGCAGGGTCGATCGGCAGGTAGGGGATTTCCCAATAACCGTGAGGGTTTGCGCGGCGGCGCGCAAAGCCTTTCTTGATCGCGTCCTGATGAGAGCCGGAGAACGCAGTGAACACCAACTCACCGGCATAGGGATGACGAGGATGGGTAGGTAACTGGTTGCAGTACTCGACCTCACGCTGAACGTGGGTGATGTCCGAGAAGTCCAGTTCAGGGCTGATGCCGCTGGTATACAGATTCATGGCCAAGGTCAGGATATCGACGTTGCCGGTGCGCTCGCCATTGCCGAACAGCGTCCCCTCGACCCGTTCGGCACCCGCCAGGCACGCCTGCTCGGCAGTTGACACCCCGGTGCCGCGGTCATTGTGTGGGTGCACGCTGATGATCACACTGTCTCGCTGGCTCACATGCCTGCAGAACCATTCGATCTGGTCGGCGAACACGTTGGCCGTCGACACCTCGACGGTTGTGGGCAGATTGAGAATCATCTTGTTGGACGGCGTTGGCTGGAACTCGGCGATGACCGCGTCGCAGATTTCCAGGCCGAAGTCCAACTCGGTGAAGCAGAACGTTTCCGGCGAATACTGGTAGGTCCACTGGGTTTGCGGATTGGCCTGCATCAACGCCTTGATCTCACGGGTGGCCTGGGTGGCAATATCGATACAGCCAGCGCGGTCGACACCGAACACGACTTCGCGGAACACAGGGGCCGTGGCGTTGTAGACATGCACAATGGCCCGCGGCACGCCCTTGAGCGCCTCGAAGGTGCGCTTGATCAGGTGAGTACGCGCCTGAGTCATGACCTGGATGGTGACATCGTCAGGGATTGCGCCGCTTTCGATAAGCTCACGGACGTAATCGAAATCAGTCTGCGAAGCCGCCGGAAAACCTACCTCGATCTCCTTGAACCCGACCTTGACCAGCAGATCGAAGAAGCGGCGCTTGCGCTCGGCGTTCATCGGTTCTATCAGGGCTTGGTTGCCGTCGCGCATATCAACGCTGCACCAGACCGGTGCGGCTTTCTGTACCTGGCCAGGCCAGGTGCGGTCCGGCAGATCAACCACGTTGAAATGGCGGTATTTAGTGGAAGGGTTCTTCAACATCATGGTGGCGTTCTCCTTGGCGTGTAAGCGATCGTGCTGGCGCTGGGTGAGGTGAGCGGATATCTGATATTGGATCCAATTTATGCTGAAAGCGCTTAGTCTGGATTGCGTTCTGTTTACCCAGAAACAGGGTTATGCTTTTTAAAATTGCTGAGAAATCAATTTTCTTAGTGAATACTTGCCGTATGACATAAAAAGTATCTTCACGCTGCTGCGCCACGGTGGGCCTGACGGACTGTGTCCACTCAACAAAAAACGCCATGCCTTGGCAAAATCTCGTCGCACTCTTCACCCGCCACTGCCCACGCCCCTGGCTATCCTTGCCCCTGCCGCAGGACGCGGCATCCCCAGTGACCAAGGAGTGTCCATGTCTCTCGCCCTCGTCCACAGCCGCGCCCAGGTCGGGGTGCTGGCGCCCGCTGTCAGCGTCGAAACCCACCTGGCCAACGGCCTGCCCAACCTCACCCTGGTCGGCCTCCCCGAGGCCACGGTCAAGGAAAGCAAGGACCGGGTACGCAGTGCCATCGTCAATTCGGGCCTTGAATACCCGGCCCGACGCATCACCCAGAGTCTCGCCCCCGCCGACCTGCCCAAGGATGGCGGGCGCTACGACCTTGCCATCGCCCTGGGCATCCTCGCCGCCAACGGCCAGGTGCCGGTGGCGACCCTGGTCGATTTCGAATGCCTGGGCGAGTTGGCGCTATCCGGGGCATTGCGCCCGGTACAGGGCGTGCTGCCGGCGGCGCTGGCGGCGCGGGAGGCCGGGCGGGCACTGGTGGTGCCACGGGAGAATGCCGAGGAGGCGAGCCTGGCCAGCGGGCTGGTGGTGTATGCGGTCGGGCACCTGCAGGAGCTGGTAGCGCACCTCAATGGCCAGGCACCGCTGCCAGCCTATGCCGCCAATGGCTTGATGCTACGCGCGCGCCCCTATCCGGACCTGAGCGAAGTACAGGGGCAGATCGCGGCCAAGCGCGCCCTGCTGGTCGCGGCGGCGGGGGCGCACAACCTGCTGTTCACCGGGCCACCCGGCACTGGCAAGACCTTGCTCGCCAGCCGCCTGCCGGGCTTGCTGCCACCGCTGGACGAGCACGAGGCGCTGGAGGTTGCGGCCATCCAGTCGGTCAGCGGCAAGGCACCGATCGACTGCTGGCCGCAGCGGCCGTTTCGCCATCCTCATCACAGCGCGTCGGGCCCGGCACTGGTCGGTGGCGGCAGTCGGCCACAGCCTGGGGAAATCACCCTGGCCCATCATGGGGTGCTGTTTCTCGACGAACTGCCCGAGTTCGAGCGGCGTGTGCTGGAGGTGCTGCGCGAGCCGCTGGAGTCTGGCGAGATCGTGATTTCACGGGCCAGGGACCGGGTGCGCTTTCCTGCGCGCTTCCAGCTTGTAGCGGCGATGAACCCCTGCCCCTGCGGCTACCTGGGCGACCCGGCAGCCCGCTGCCGGTGCAGCCCTGAGCAGATCCAGCGCTACCGCAACAAGCTCTCGGGCCCGCTGCTCGACCGCATCGACCTGCACCTGACCGTCGCACGGGAAAGCACCACCCTCAGCCACCAGCCCAGTGGCGAGACCAGCGCCAGCGTCGCCGCGCAGGTCGCCCAGACCCGCGAGCGGCAACAGCGTCGCCAGGGTTGTGCCAACGCGTTTCTCGATATGCCAGGCCTGCGCAAACATTGCGACCTCAAAGCCGCCGACCAGTCATGGCTGGAGGGCGCGTGCGAGCGACTCAACCTTTCGTTGCGCGCCGCCCACCGTCTGCTCAAGGTCGCCCGCACCCTGGCCGATCTCGAACAGGCCGAGCGCATCGCCCGCACGCATCTGGCCGAGGCCCTGCAGTATCGCCCCGGCAGTTGACTCGACGCCCGCACCACCACCGATAACCCCACTCAATCTTCTCCATAGCGGAAATATATTTCGCGCGCTAAATATTTGCGCGCAATATTCTACTCAAGCAGCAAGCAGTCGCTGATCCCTTACCGAACCTTGGAGAACGATCATGACCACCCTTCGCAAAGTCTTCGCCATCGCCACCCTGACCCTCGGCACCACTGCAGGCGCCTTCGCCCAGTCCATCGAGGCCACGCCTTACCACTACGGCATGAACCTGGACATCGCCCAGGTCATCGCGGTCGATGCCCCGAACAGCACTCGCAGCCATGCCTCCGCCGCCACCCTCACCTACCGCGACAGCAGCGGCCAGGTGCAGAAGGTCAGCTATATCCACCCAACCACCGCCGCCAACCAGAACTGAACCCCACGGCCCGACCCCAGAGGAGCTTGAACCATGAAACTGTCCCGCACCCTGACCGCCGGCCTGCTCGCCCTCGCCGTCAACAGCGCCTTCGCCGCCGGTAGCGCCGGCGTCGAGCACACCACCCAAGGCTTCCTCGATGCCCTGGCCGCCGGTGGCGGCAAGCCGCTGGAAACCTTGGCGCCCAAAGATGCACGGGCCGTGCTCAGCGGTGCGCAGGCCAGCGTCAAGGTCGATCTTTCGGGTATCCAGGTCGAGCGTCGCACACTGCAGATCGACGGCAAGCCGCTGGACATCCGCGTGGTGCGCCCGCAAGGCGCGAAAGGTGAGCTGCCAGTGTTCATGTTCTTCCACGGCGGTGGCTGGGTGCTGGGCGACTACCCGACCCACGAGCGCCTGATCCATGATCTGGTGGTCGGCTCCGGCGCGGCGGCAGTCTATGTCGACTACACGCCATCGCCAGAAGCGAAGTTCCCCACCGCGATCAACCAGGCCTACGCCGCGACCCGCTGGGTGGCCGAGCACGGCAAGGAAATCGGTGTGGATGGCAGCCGACTGGCCGTGGCCGGTAACAGCGTCGGCGGCAACATGGCGGCGGTGGTGGCGATCAAGGCCAAGGAAGCGGGTACACCCAAGCTGCGGTTCCAGGCGCTGTTGTGGCCGGTGACCGACGCCAACTTCAACAATGCATCGTACAACCAGTTTGCCGAAGGGCACTTCCTGACGCGCAACATGATGCAGTGGTTCTGGGACAGCTACACCACTGACCCGCGCCAGCGTGATGACATCCATGCCTCGCCACTGCGGGCTAGCCTGGATCAACTCAAAGGCCTGCCGCCAGCACTGGTGCAGACCGCCGAAATGGATGTGCTGCGTGACGAAGGCGAAGCCTACGCCCGCAAGCTCGATGCTGCCGGTGTGCCGGTGACTGCCGTGCGCTACAACGGCATGATCCATGACTTCGGATTGCTGAACGTGCTGGGGCAGGTGCCCGGAACTCGTAGCGCGATGAATCAGGCGGCGCAGGCGCTGAAGGAACATCTGCAATAACGATAGTCGCCTCACCGGCCTGTTGGGGGGGGGGGGTGAGCCGTACAAGAGTGGGGGGTTGGTTTTCCCCGCGAAGAGGCCGGTGAGTCGACTATCGTTATTGCAGATGTTCCTTCAGCGCCTGCGCCGCCTGATTCACCGCGCTACGAGTTCCGGGCACCTGCCCCAGCACGTTCAGCAATCCGAAGT
>NZ_JBNFMU010000223.1:0-13442 GCF_049942315.1 Pseudomonas wayambapalatensis | reverse complement strand
TTTGTGGGAGCGGGCTTGCCCGCGAAGAGGCCGGTACAGTCAGCGGCCAGGTTCAGCCCTTCCACACCTGCGGATTCACCAGGTCCCGTGGTCGCTCGCCCAGCAGCGCTGCGCGCAGGTTCTCCATCGCCCGGTTGGCCATGGCTTCGCGGGTCTCGGCAGTCGCCGAGCCGATGTGCGGCAGGGTCAGGGCGTTGGGCAGCTTGAACAGCGGCGAATCGGCCAGCGGCTCCTTCTCGTACACATCCAGTCCGGCACCGCGAATGGTGCCGGCTTGCAGCGCCTCGACCAGCGCCGCCTCGTCCACCACCGGCCCGCGGGCGATGTTGATCAGGAAGGCGCTCGGCTTCATCAGCTTCAGCTCACGGGCGCCGATCAGCTTGCGGGTGGCATCGGACAACGGCACCACGATGCAGACGAAATCGGACTCGGCCAGCAACTGCTCCAGGCTGCGGAACTGCGCGCCCAGTTCCTGCTCCAGCGCGCTCTTGCGGCTGTTGCCGGCATACAGGATCGACATGTTGAAGCCCAGGCGGCCACGGCGAGCCACGGCGGCGCCGATGTTGCCCATGCCGACGATGCCCAGGGTCTTGCCGTGTACATCGCTGCCGAAATGCGCCGGGCCTACGGTCGCCTGCCAATTGCCGGCCTTGGTCCAGGCGTCCAGCTCGGCGGTACGGCGGGCACAGCCCATGATCAGCGAAAAGCCCAGGTCGGCGGTGCTTTCGGTGAGCACGTCGGGGGTGTTGGTCAGGGCGATGCCGCGCTCGTTGAAGTAGTCCAGGTCGTAGTTGTCGTAGCCGACCGACACGCTCGACACCACCTCCAGCTTGCCGGCACCTTCGAGCTGCGCGCGGCCGAGCTTGCGGCCGACGCCGATCAGGCCGTGAGCCTCAGGCAGCGCTTCGTTGAACTGGGCATTGATGTCGCCCAGCTTGGGATTGGGCAGGATCACGTTGAAGTCGTGCTGCAGGCGCTCGGCCATGGCCGGAGTGATACGGCTGAAGGCCAGGACGGTCTTTTTCATCGGGCTACTTCTCTGCAAGGCGGTGGGACGATGGCGGCCTGCGAAAAGGCCGCCGCGAATCAACGATTGGTTAGCAACCTACCATTGTCGCCACCTGCAATGCAGCAGCTTTTTCAGGTGGCGATCAGCAATTCATGGGTCTTCAGGTCTGCTTCGTGCGCTGCCAGGATCTCCGGCAGCGAGTTGCGCAGGTATTCGACCCAGGTCTTGATCTTGGCATCCAGGTACTGGCGCGACGGGTAGATCGCGTACAGGTTCAGCTCCTGCAGGCGATAGTCGGGCATCACCCGCACCAGGCTGCCGTCGCGCAGGCCGTCGATGGCGGAGTAGATCGGCAGCACGCCCACCCCCATGCCACTGCGGATCGCGGTCTTCATCGCGTCGGCGGAGTTCACCTGGAACGGCGAGCTGGTGATGTTGACCATCTCCTGGCCTTCCGGACCGTCGAACAGCCATTTTTCCAGCGGAATCACCGGGCTGACCATGCGCAGGCACTGGTGCTTGAGCAGGTCGGCGGGCTTGTGTGCGATGCCGTGGCGAGCAATGTAGTCGGGGGAGGCGCAGACGATGCTGTAGGTGATCCCCAGGCGCTGGGAGACGAACCCTGAGTCAGGCAGCTCGCTGGCCAGCACGATGGACACATCGTAGCCCTCGTCGAGCAGGTCGGGCACACGGTTGGCCATGGTCAGGTCGAACGTGACGTCTGGGTGCGTCTGGCGGTAGCGAGCGATGGCATCGACCACGAAATGCTGGCCGACACCGGTCATCGAATGCACTTTGAGCTGCCCGGCGGGGCGGGCGTGGGCATCGCTGGCCTCGGCTTCGGCTTCCTCGACGAAGGTCAGGATCTGTTCGCAGCGCATCAGGTAGCGCTTGCCCGCTTCGGTCAGGGCGATGCGCCGTGTGGTGCGATTGAGCAGGCGGGTTTGCAGATGGGCTTCCAGGTTGGAGACCGCCCGCGACACGTTGGCGGTGGTCGTATCCAGCTGCGCAGCGGCGGCGGTGAAGCTGCCGAGCTGGGCTACACAACTGAAAGCACGCATGTTTTGCAGGGTGTCCATGGGTCACTCTCGATCTAGAGGACAAAATTGTGACATGAAGTAATGAAAAAGCACGTCCGACCAAAGCCGGATTATCGCTGTTTTGGTAACAAAGATTCGCAGGAATATGCGCTTATCGCCAATGAAACCCGCCCCTAGAATTGCCCGGCCCCTTCACCTCTTCCTCGGGAAATCGCAGCTGTGCCGCGTCGCAACATCGGAGCGCTTCGAGCGCTCAGTGCCTGTGCCCTAAGCCTGTCCTTGAGCGGCTGTATCGGAACCTGGGGCATCGCCCCGCAAAGCAAGACGCTGCAAGCCAACCAACTCGCCACCGACCCTGCCATCCGCGAAGCCGAGCGCGACGCCCATTGGCCCGCGCAGCAATGGTGGCGCGCCTACGGTGATCCCCAGCTGGACCGCTGGATGGACCTCGCAGTTGCCGGTAGCCCGAGCCTGGCCATGGCCGCGGCGCGGGTGCGCCAGGCCAGGGCCATGGCCGGTGTGGTCGAGTCGGCGGAACAGCTCCAGGCCAACGGCGAGGCGACCCTCAAGCGCCACAACTGGCCGGAGGATCAGTTCTACGGCCCCGGAGCCCTGTCCGGCGCCAACACCTGGGACAACAACGCCGCCATCGGCCTGAGCTACGCCCTCGACCTGTGGGGCCGTGAACGCAACGCCAGTGAGCAGGCGCTGGACCAGGCGCACATGCGTGCCGCCGAAGCCCGCCAGGCCCAGCTCGAATTGCACAACAACGTGGTGCGCACTTACATCCAGCTGAGCCTGCATTTCGCCCAGCGGGACATCGTCAAGGCCGAGCTGGAGCAGCAGGAGCAGATCCTCGCGCTGGCCAGGCGGCGCCTCGAGGCCGGGATCGGCACCCATCTGGACGTCAGCCAGGCCGAAGCGCCGTTGCCGGAAACCCATCGGCAGATCGACAGCCTCGACGAAGAAATCGCCCTGACGCGCAACCAGTTGGCGGCACTGGCCGGCAGGGGACCGGGCGAGGGGGCCAGCCTGCAACGCCCGACACTGACGCTGGCGGCGCCGCTGTCCTTGCCCTCGGCATTACCTGCCGAGCTGGTCGGCCAGCGCCCCGACGTGGTCGCCAGCCGCTGGCAGGTGGCAGCCCAGGCTCGTGGCATCGAGGTCGCCCACGCAGGCTTCTTCCCCAACGTCGACCTGGTCGGCGGCCTTGGTTTCATGGCCACCGGTGGCGGGCCGCTGGAGTTTCTCACCGGGCGCAAGTTCAACTACAACGTCGGGCCTGCCATCAGCTTGCCGATCTTCGATGGCGGGCGGCTGCGCGCGCAGTTGGGCGCGGCTTCTGCTGGCTACGACATGGCCGTTGCGCATTACAACGAAACAGTGGTCGGGGCGTTGAAGGGTATCTCCGACCAGTTGATCCGTCGCGAGTCGATGGCGCAGCAGGCGCACTTCGCCGCCGAATCCGTCGCCGCTGCGCAGAAGACCTACGACATCGCCACGGTTGCCTTCCAGCGCGGGCTGACCGACTACCTGAACGTGCTCAATGCGCAGACCCTGCTGTTTCGCCAGCAGCGGATCCAGCAGCAGGTCCAGGCTGCGCGCTTGAGTGTGCATGCCGAGCTGGTCACGGCGCTGGGCGGTGGCCTCGACGCGGGTAGCGACGTGCCGGATGAGGCGCACCAGGCAGCGCCGAAAGCGCCGGCCCTGATTGCCTCGGGACGCGAGCAATGATGCGCTGGCTGTCCAGCCTGGAGTGGCGCCGGGGCTTCTTTGCCTGGGCGCGCACCGACGGGGTGACCTGGGTCTACATCTTCAAGGTGCTCGCTGCGGCGTTCCTCACCCTCTGGCTGGCCATGCGCCTGGAGCTGCCGCAGCCGCGCACGGCGATGATCACCGTGTTCATCGTCATGCAGCCGCAGAGCGGGCATGTGTTCGCCAAGAGTTTCTACCGCATGCTCGGCACCCTGGCCGGCTCGGCGATGATGGTCGCGCTGATCGCGATCTTCCCGCAGAACACCGAGCTGTTCCTGCCCAGCCTGGCGCTGTGGGTCGGCCTGTGCTCGGCAGGGGCCATGCGCTACCGCACCTTCCGCGCCTATGGCTTCGTGCTGGCCGGTTATACCGCGGCGATGATCGGCCTGCCGGTGCTCCAGCACCCCGACCAGGCGTTCATGGCCGCCGTCTGGCGGGTGCTGGAGATTTCCCTGGGGATTCTCGTCTCGACCCTGGTCAGTGCCGCGATCCTGCCGCAATCGGCCAGCGCCGCCATGCGCAATGCCTTGTACCAGCGCTTCGGCGTGTTTGCCGGGGTGGTGGTCGAGGCCCTGCGCGGCAACAGCCAGCGTGCGCTGTTCGAGTCCAGCAACGTGCGTTTCATCGCCGAGGCGGTGGGGCTGGAGAGCTTGCGCAACGTCACCGCCTTCGAAGACCCGCACATGCGCAGGCGCTCTGGCCGCCTGGTGCGCATGAACAGCGAGTTCATGGCCATCACCACCCGTTTCAACGCCCTGCACCGTTTACTCGAACGCCTGCGCGCACGCGGCCCGGCGCAGATCGTCGGCGCCATCGAACCGGGCCTGCAAACCCTGGCGCAGTTGCTCGAACCTTACGTCGGGCGAGCCCTGACCGATGCCGATGCACTACGCCTGACCCTGGAGCTGGCGGCCTACAAGGACGGCCTGCAGGCCCAGGTGCGCGGGCTGCGTGCGACGTACCTGGAGACCGACCCCAGCGACGCCGACCTGCTGGACTTCCACACCACCTACGAGCTGCTCTACCGCCTGGTCGACGACCTCTACAGCTACGCCCAGACCCACGCATCACTGGCCGTGCACAACCACGAACGCGAGCAGTGGGACGAGCCCTATGTGGCTCAGACCAGTTGGCTGGTGTCGTTGGCCGCCGGGGTGCGTGGTGCAGCGGTGCTGTTGCTGCTGGGCAGCTACTGGCTGCTCAGCGACTGGCCCAGCGGCGCCATGATGACCTTGATCGCCACGGTCACCGCCGGCCTTTCGGCAGCTTCGCCCAACCCCAGGCGCATGTCGTTCCAGATGGCGTGCGGCACCCTGCTCGGGGCGTTCATCGGCTTCTTCGAAACCTTCTTCGTGTTCCCCTGGATCGACGGTTTCGCCTTGCTGTGCATGGTGCTGGCGCCGGTGTTCGTGCTCGGTGCCTTTCTCTCGTCGCGCCCGGCCTATGCCGGTTATGGCGTGGGCTTGCTGGTGTTCTTCGCCATCGGCTCGGTGCCCAACAACCTTACGGTCTATGACCCGTACGCCTTCATCAACGACTACATCGGCATGATCATCGGCATGCTGGTCTGCGCTGCGGCCGGGGCGATCATCCTGCCGCCGAACAGCCGCTGGCTATGGAGCCGCCTGGAGCAGGACCTGCGCGAACAGGTGCTGTTCGCCATCGGTGGGCGCCTGCGTGGCCTGGGCTCGGCGTTCGAGAGCCGCACCCGCGACTTGCTGCACCAGGCCTATGGCCTGGCGGCCGGCAAGCCGCAGGTGCAGGCCGAGCTGATGGGCTGGATGTTCGTGGTATCGGAAGTCGGCCACGCTGTCATCGAACTGCGCAAGGAGCAGGCCAATGCCCCGGTGCACCCGGCCTACGCCGAGTCGCAGCCCTGGCGCCAGGCGATCCGGGTGATGGGGCGAGCCCTGGCGCGGCTGTTCCTGCAGCCCAACGCCAGCAACCACGAGCGCGCGCTGGTGGCGGTCGACCACGCCATCAGCCGCGTGCAGGCCACCGACGAACCCTTCGCCCGGCACTTCGACACGTCGGTGCTGCGCCGTGCGCAGAGCTACCTGCACTTCATCCGCACCTCGCTGCTCGACCCCCAGTCACCCCTGGCCCCGGCCAAAGGATTGCACCATGCCCCGTGAGATCGCCTTCCATGGCGTGTACATGCCCACCATGACCCTGATGTTCCTGTTCGCTGCGGGCCTGGCCTGGGGCCTGGACCGCTTCATCGCCAGCCACGACGGCTATCGCTTCTTCTGGCACCCGGCGCTGCTGCGCCTGTCCCTGTTTGTCTGCCTGTTCGGCGCACTGGCGCTGTCTGTCTACTGGTGAGAAACCTTCGATGAAAAAGTTCTTCAGCCTCCTCGCCACCCTGCTGGTGCTGACCGCTGCCGTGGTGATCGGCCGCCAGTTGTGGCTGCACTACATGACCACGCCCTGGACCCGCGACGGGCGTGTGCGCGCCGACATCATCAACGTCGCCGCCGACGTGCCGGGCTATGTGGTGGACGTGCCGGTGCGTGACAACCAGCAGGTGAAGAAGGGCGATGTGCTGATCCGCATCGACCCCGAGCACTATCGCCTGGCAGTGGAGCAGGCCCGGGCGCTGGTCGCTTCGCGCAAGTCCACCTGGGAGATGCGCAAGGTCAACGCGCGGCGCCGTGCCGACCTGGACAACCTGGTCATCTCCAAGGAAAACCGTGACGACGCCAGCAATATCGCAAACGCCGCCCTGGCCGACTATCAGCAGGCCCAGGCGCGATTGGCGGCGGCCGAGCTGAACCTCAAGCGCACCGAGATCGTCGCCACGGTCGACGGCTACGTCACCAACCTGAATATCCACAAGGGCGATTACGCCCGCACCGGCGAGGCGGTGATGGCGGTGGTGGACGAGCATTCGTTCTGGGTGTACGGCTTCTTCGAGGAGACCAAGCTGCCGCATGTGAAGGTAGGGGACCAGGCCGAGCTGCAGATGATGAGCGGCGAGTTGCTCAAGGGGCATGTCGAGAGCATCGCCCGTGGTATCTACGACCGCGACAACCCGCAGAGCCGCGAGCTGATCGCCGATGTGAACCCGACCTTCAACTGGGTGCGCCTGGCGCAGCGGGTGCCGGTGCGGATTCATATCGATGAGGTGCCCGAAGGGTATCTGCTGGCGGCGGGCACGACCTGCACGGTGGTGGTCAAGCCGGGCGGGGCGTGAGGGTCACTCGCCTGCCGGGCAGACCAGCACCGGCACCTGTACCCGGTCGATCACCTTGCTGCTGATCGAGGGGTCCAGCAGCCTGCCGAGGCGCGACAGGTGCCGGTGGCCCATCACGATCAGCTCGCAGTCGAGTTCCCGAGCCTTGCCGACGATGGCCTCGACCGGTTGCGCCGCCACCATGCAACCCTGGCATTTGAACCCTGCTTCACGCAGCGTGGCCACGGCTTGCTGCAGCGCACGTTCAGCCAACTGCTGTTCGTCGCAGGCTGCGGGGTATTCCTCCAGTTCCTGCTCGGTATAGGGCGCGGGGCGCTCGTGCACGGCGAAGGTCGGATCGATGGCCAGCAGCACCTGCAACGAGTGTTCGCCGGGGCGGCAGTAGCGGCGCACGAGGTCGATCAGGTTGATGCTGGCGGGGGAGGCGTCGATGGCGATGAGGATGGGCATTGGAAGGGCCTTGTGTGGGGCTTGAGAGCGGTGTCGATCTCTTCGCGGGCAAGTCGGGGCGCCGAACCGCCGCTCCCACTGGTTGCCATGTGAGAGCAACTGTCATGTTCAAATTTGACAGCCAGCTAAATCCTTGTGGGAGCAACTGCCTTGCTCAAAATCTAAAGGCCAGCCCAATCCCTGTGGGAGCGGGCTTGCCCGCGAAAAGAACCCCACCATTCTCGAACCTTCCCCCAACCCGGATAAATGGCCCCTCACGCACGGCGTCATTGCACCAGACGCAATCGTGCGACCTGCTACCATCGCGTTTCCCACACTCGCCACGGAAAACGGCCATGCAACTCCCGGACATGAACCTGCTTGTCGCCCTCGATGCCCTGCTCGACGAGGGCAGTGTGGTGGGCGCTGCGCAGCGCATGAACCTGAGCCCGGCGGCGATGAGCCGCACACTGGGGCGCATCCGCGACGCGCTGGGCGATCCGATCCTGGTGCGGGCCGGCCGTGGCCTGGTGCCGACACCCCGCGCGCTGGCCCTGCGTGACCAGGTGCGGGCGCTGGTGGAGCAGGCCGGGCTGGTGTTCAACAGCGGCGAGGACGTCGACCTGCCGAACCTGGAGCGCGCTTTCAACATCCGCACCAACGACCTGTTCGTCGCCCTGTATGGCGCGCGCCTGCTGCACATGATGCTGGCCCAGGCACCGCGCACGGTGCTGCGTTTCGTGCCGGAAGCCCATGGCGATGATGACCTCGTGTTGCGCCACGGGCAGATCGATCTGGTGGTGAGCTCGAGTATCGAACTGGGGCCGGAGATCAAGGTGCAGCATCTGTTCGATACGCACTTCGTGGGCCTGGCGCGGGACGACCATCCGATCTTCGACGCACCGATCACCCCCGAGCGCTTTGTCCGCTATCCACAGATCAGCGTGTCGCGGCGCGGGCGGGCCAACGGGCCGATCGACGTGGAGCTGGGCAACTACAAACTGCAGCGACGGGTTTCGCTGATCACCCCGAGTTTCCACTCGGCGATGTTCTCCCTGCCGGATTCGGACCTGATCCTGCCGATGCCGGCGAATATCCTCGGCAATGTGCTGAAGTTCGGTCTGCCGCTGCGTTCGTTCGAGATTCCGGTGGAGCTGGAGAAGGTGCGGGTGATGCAGGCCTGGCATCCGCGGTTTGACAATGACCCGGCGCATCGGTGGCTGCGGCGCACGCTGAAGGCGTGTTGCGGGACCGAACCTTGAGGCCACCACCGAAAGCGGATTGCGTCTGGCGCAATATAAACCTGCCGACAAGTCAGTTTTCGTAAGCATTCCCCACCCCTAGACTTCCCACAGCTGAAAAATGTTGCTGGAGATGTCGAAAATGAGTTCCCTGACCGCGCCCGCCGCTGCGATCGCCGCCGCCCCCGTGGCGGCCGCGCCCGCGCAGACGCCGTTCGGCCCGCGCGTGGTGGTGGGGTTGTTCGGTGTGCTGCTGGCGGTGCTCTGCGCCGGCCTCAACGAGGCGGTGACGAAGATCTCCCTGGCCGATATCCGCGGCGCCATGGGTATCGGCGCCGACGAGGGCGCCTGGCTGGTGGCGGTGTATGCAGCTGCGTCGGTGTCGGCCATGGCCTTCGCACCTTGGCTGGCCACCACCTTCTCGCTGCGCCGCTTCACCATGACCGCCATTGGCCTGTTCGCCGTGCTGGGCCTGGTCCAGCCTTTCGCCCCCAACCTGCACAGCCTGATGCTGCTGCGCGTGCTCCAGGGCTTCGCCTCGGGAGCATTGCCGCCGATGCTGATGAGCGTGGCGCTGCGCTTCCTGCCGCCGAACATCAAGGTCTATGGCCTGGCCTGCTATGCCCTGACCGCCACGTTCGGGCCGAACCTCGGCACGCCCCTGGCGGGCCTGTGGACCGAATATGTCGGCTGGCAGTGGGCGTTCTGGCAGATCATCCTGCCCTCGGCACTGGCGATCTTCTGCGTCGGTTGGGGCCTGCCGCAGGATCCGCTGCGTCTGGAGCGCTTCAGGCAGTTCGACTGGCGCGGCGTGCTGCTGGGGTTGCCGGCCCTCAGCAGCATCGTGCTGGGCCTGTCGCTGGGCGATCGCTGGGGCTGGTTCGATTCGCCCTTGATCTGCTGGCTGCTGGGCGGTGGCCTGCTGCTGCTGGTGCTGTTCATGTACAACGAATGGTCCGAGCCCTTGCCGTTCTTCCAGTTGCGCATGCTGTCGCGGCGCAACCTGAGCTTCGCCCTGGTGACCCTGGCCGGTGTGCTGGTGGTGCTGTCGGGCGTGGGTAGCATTCCTTCGGCGTACCTGGCGCAGATCCAGGGCTATCGCCCGGCGCAGACCAGCCCGCTGATGATGCTGGTGGCCATGCCGCAATTGATCGCGCTGCCGCTCACCGCAGCGCTGTGCAATATCCGCGCGGTGGACTGCCGCTGGGTACTGGCGAGCGGGTTGGCGATGCTGGCGGCCTCGTGCGTGGGCAGCAGCCTGCTGACCAGCGAATGGATCCGCGGTGACTTCTACCCGTACTACCTGCTGCAGGTGTTCGGCCAGCCGATGGCGGTGCTGCCACTGCTGATGCTCTCGACCAACGGCATGACCCCGCAGGAAGGCCCGTTCGCGTCCGCTTGGTTCAACACCGTGAAGGGCCTGGCGGCAGTGGTCGCTACCGGCCTGCTCGATGCCCTGGGCACCCTGCGCCGGCATTTTCATTCCAATCATCTGGTCGACAGCCTGGGCAATGCGCCACTGCTGGACGACGGCGCGGCGAACCTGGCCAGGCGCCTTCACGAACAGGCCCTGGTACTCACCTCGGCCGACCTTTACCTGGTGATGGCCTGCATCGCCGTGGCCCTGATCTGCCTGATTCCCTTTGTGCCTACCCGGGTCTATCCGCCCCGTGCGGTGGCCTGACGCTGTAGTTCGAGACAAATGACATGACGCAAACACGCAAGACAGTTTTCATCGGCTCGGTCCTCGCCGTGGCCGTCCTCGCCGCCATCGTCGGCCCCTGGATGTTCGGCAGCGACCACCGCCAGAGCACCAACGACGCCTACGTCACCGCCGACTACACCGTGGTCGCGCCGAAGGTGGCCGGCTTTATCAAGCAGGTGCTGGTCGAGGACAACCAACAGGTCAAGGCCGGCCAGTTGCTGGCGACCATCGACGCCCGCGACTACCAGGCCGCGCTCGATGCCGCCCAAGCCCAATTGCTGGTGGCCAAGGCGCAGGCCATCGATGCCCGTGCCACCCTCGAGCGGCAGGCGGCGCTGATCGCCCAGGCCGAGGCTGCGGTGAAGGCCGCGCAGGCCGAGGCTGGTTTCGCCGACCATGAAGTGACGCGCTACAGCCGTCTGGCCGAGCAGGGTGCCGGCACCGTGCAAAACGCCCAGCAGGCCCGCAGCCGGGTCGACCAGGCCCGTGCGCGACTGGCCAACACCCAGGCGGCGCTGGTCGCCACGCGCAAGCAGGTGGATATCCTCCAGGCCCAGGTCGCCAGTGCCGATGGCCAGCTCAAGCGGGCCGAAGCCGGCGTGGAAAAAGCCGAGCTGGACCTGTCCTACACCCGCATCACTGCGCCGGTGGACGGCATGGTCGGTGAACGCGCGCTGCGCGTTGGCGCCTACGTCAATCCGGGGGCGCGGCTGCTGTCGGTGGTGCCGCTGCAACAGGCCTATGTGGTCGGCAACTTCCAGGAAACCCAACTGACCCATGTGCAGCCAGGCCAGCCGGTGCGTATCAGCGTCGACACTTTCTCCGGCGAAACCCTGCACGGGCATGTCGAGAGCATCGCGCCGGCCACCGGCGTTACCTTCGCCGCGGTGAAGCCGGACAACGCGACCGGCAACTTCACCAAGGTGGTGCAGCGTATTCCGGTGAGGATCGTCTTCGATGATGGGCAGCCTCTGCTCGAGCGTCTTCGCGTGGGCATGTCGGTGGAGGCGACCATCGATACCCAGGGTGACACCCTGGCTGGCAAAGAGGTGACGGCGCGATGAAAGCTCATCCAGCCATTGCGGCAGCCACTCCCACGGTGCTGCTCGCCGCGCTGTTGGCCGGCTGCACCCTCGGCCCGGACTTCCAGCGCCCCGACAGCCAGGCGCCGCAGCAATGGAACGCCCTGCAGGGCGAGCAGGCGGCGAGCCAGCCTGTGGCAGAGCCGCTGCAACTGCGCTGGTGGGACAGCTTTCACGACCCGCGCCTGAGCGCGCTGATCGAGCAGGTCGCGACGCGCAACCTCGATCTGCAGATCGCCAGCGCACGCCTGCTGCAGAGCCGGGCGCTGCGCAGTACCGTCGCCGCCGACGAGTTGCCGTCGGTGGATGTCAACGCCGGCTACAGCCGCGCGCGCAACAGCGCCGAAGGGCTGAGCGATCCGTCCGGCAAGGCGGGCAAGTCGGCCTTCAACCTGTGGCAGGGCGATCTGGTTGCCGGTTGGGAGCTGGATTTCTGGGGGCGGGTGCGGCGCCAGGTCGAGGCCGCCGACGCCAGCGTCGAGGTCGCCGAGAATGACCGCAATGGCGTGCTGCTGGCGCTGCTCGCTGAGACTGCGGGTGACTATATCCAGTTGCGCGCGGTGCAGCACACCCTGCAGGTCACCGAGGATAACCTGAAGGTTGCCCGGCACAGCCTGAAGCTGTCCGAGGACCGCCAGGCCGAGGGCGTCGCCACTCGCCTCGACGTGGCCCAGGCCAACGCCCAGGTGGCGTCGATCGAAGCGCGCCTGCCGACCTTGCAGGCGCGTCGCGATGACCTGATCAATGCCCTGAGCCTGCTGGCGGCCGAGCCGCCGCGCAGCCTGCAGAGCACCTTGCTGGACGCTGGCGCGTTGCCGGCACCGGAGCAGAAGTTCGCCATTGGCGTGCCGTCGGAGCTGGCCGAGCGTCGCCCGGACATTCGTCAGGCAGAAGCCCGCCTGCATGCCGCCACCGCGAGCATTGGCGTGGCCAAGGCGGATTTCTACCCCAGCATCCGCTTGTCCGGGAGCGCTGGCTTCCAATCGATGCAGCTGGCTGATTTCGGCAACTGGGATTCGCGGCGTTTCGCCTTCGGGCCGCAGTTGTCGCTGCCGATCTTCGAAGGCGGCCGCCTGAAAGGCACGCTCCAGTTGCGTGAGGCGCAGCAGCAGGAGGCGGCGCTGAACTACCGCAAGGTGGTGCTGGGTGCCTGGCACGAGATCGACGATGTGCTGCGCTTGTACAACGCCAGCCAGTTGCGGCGCGACCACCTGGCCGAGGCGGTACGGCAGAACCGCATTGCCCTGGAGACGGCGCAGCGTCAGTACGTGGAAGGGGCGGTGGACTTTCTCAACGTGCTGACCGTGCAGTCGGCACTGTTGGCCAGCCAAGAGCAGTGGATCGACAGCTCGGCGGCGGTGTCGCAGGCGCTGGTGGGCCTGTACAAGGCGCTTGGCGGCGGCTGGCAGGCGTTCGACAAGGTTTGAGGTGGGGGGGCCTTTTCGCCGGCAAGGCGGGACGCTGAACCGCCACCCCCACAACCCACACAATTCCAGGTCCGATCAACCCGCTTTTACCGGGGCATCCCAAGCTCCGCATCGTCCATCAATGCCTTGGCCAATGCGCTCAGGTAGTACGAAGCCCAGACCAGTTGCGGATTCTCATCCATCACCCCGCTCAAGGTCATGTCGCGCACATACCCCATCAACTCCGAAGCCTGCTCACGCGCACGTTCGCACGGGATGCCCGGCTCGATGCAGAACAGCGGCTGGGTCATGCCCTTGCCTTGGTAGAACCGTGTTTTGCCGACGGTGGTGTTCGGTGTGGTGTCGCTTGCATCCATACCTCGATCTCCCTGAAAACCGCTTAGTGAGCCGTCTGCGGCTCTGTCGGCATCTGAACCTGTATCAAGGCCGATTCCAGCAAAATCCTCAGCGCTTCCATTTCATGAATGGCAGCCATTACCAGGAGCGAGACGGGGGACTTGGGTTGGAGGAGGACCGCTTGATGGGCCACGGTTTGTGCGCAGAGTGCGTACTCGGTGG